>CAZJTS010000203.1:0-3853 GCA_964548975.1 uncultured Fastidiosipila sp. | reverse complement strand
CTCGGGCGCTTCGACGGTTCGCGGATTGTCCCCGTGAGTTTTTCTAAGACCCAGCCCTACGGTGTCACCCCGCTCAACGTCGGTCAGTACTTCCTCCAGGAAGCGCTCATGACCGATGCGGAGCGGGCGCCTCTGGTCATTGTCAAGGGCAAGGCCGGCACGGCGAAGACGTTCTATTCTTTGGCCGTCGGGCTCGAAAAAATCGTTCAGGAAGAGTCGCCGCTCTACCGGAAAATCCTCATCTGCCGCCCCAACGCGCAATTCGACGACGACATCGGCTACCTGCCCGGCGACGAACAGGAGAAAATCGCCCCCCTGATCCGCCCCATCATCGACAACCTCGAAATCCTCGTCGACCAGGACGAAAAGCAACGCTTCTCCAACGAAAAAGAACTGCGCGGCAAGATCGACGAGCTCTTCGACCGCGAAATCATCACCTCCCAGGCCATGAACTTCATCCGCGGGCGCTCCATCACCCAAACCTACCTCATCATCGACGAGGCCCAGAATCTCACCCCCAAGCAGGCCAAAGGCCTCATCACCCGCGCCGGCAAAGGCACAAAAATCATCCTCCTCGGCGACCCCCACCAGATCGACCACCCCTTACTGGACGAGCGCACCAACGGCCTCAGCTACGCCTCCGAAAAAATGAAGGGGTCGCCGCTGTGCTATCAGGTAACGCTGCTCGAGTCCGAGTGCGAGCGGTCCGCGCTGGCCGGGGATGCGATTGGGAGGATGTAGTGGGGGTTGTAGGGGGTTGTTATGAGGGGCTCGCTACACAGAGGTCTGGTTATTGACCTTGGGTAGAGGCGAAGAAATGAGGTGGGAGGACTGCTGCTTTCACAGAGGTCTCGATATTGACCTTGGGTAGAGGCGAAGAAATGAAGTGAGGGGTCTGGCGTTTCACAGAGGTCTGGATATTGACCTTGGGTAGAGCCGAAGAAATGAAATAGGGGGGTATGCTCACCCAACCACACAAACCTACCGCCAATAATCATCACCCAATGCTATTCTGAATTTACGGCGCCGCCGGTACTAATAATCCACGAACCTACAAACCCACACAACCCACGGAGGAATTAATATGAGCAACACAGAAACCACAAACACCACCCCAACCCGCCAGGAACGCATCTCCCAACTCGAGCAGGAGATCTACCAGAAAGTCGAGGAGCTGAAAGCCCTGAATCGGGAGGAGGCGGACAGTGAACTCAAGAATTACGAGCTGACCCGATCGACAGGTGAGAAGGTGACGCTCGAGGCTTTGTTTGACGGGAAGCCGAACCTGGTGGTGATCCATAACATGGGCAAGAGCTGCCCCTGGTGCACGAAATGGGCGGATGGCTACAACGGAGTATATCAACTTTTGCCGGAGGATACGGCTTTTGTGCTGACATCGCCGGATGAGCCGGCGGAGCAGAAGGCTTTTGCGGAAAGTAGGGGGTGGACGTTCCCGATTGCTTCGACGGTGGGGACGACGTTTAAGGAGGACCTGGGATTTGTGACGGAGGAATGGACGATTCCGGGGATGTCGATCCTGACGAGGTCCGACACGGGTGAGATGCGGCATTATACGCGCTGTATATTCGGCCCGAATGACAGTTATGGAGTGTTGTCGAATACGACGGATCTGATTCCGGGGCATGAGGACGGGGATCAGTAAAAACACTCTACCCGGGGGCGAGATTTACAGCATTTAACACTTTAAACCCGCGGGGGGATGGAGTAGAATAAGCGGTGAACTTAGCTGCAAAGGAGCCCGCTCATGTACCGCAAAGAAGAATTCCGTTTCCCGTCGCGCGATGGGCATACGCAGCTTTATGCTGTGCGCTGGATTCCGCAGGGGAATATTCAGGGGCTGGTACATCTTTGTCATGGGCTCAACGGCTATATGGGATTGTTTGATGACTTCGCTGTGCGGCTGGCGGAGGAGGGCTTCCTGGTTTTTGGCCACGATTATCTGGGGCACGGCCGGTCGGCTGAGTATGCGGAGGACCTGGGGTTCTTCAGTCAGAGCCGCGGCGATGATTATGTGCTGGCGGATATTCTGATGCTGACGCGGCTGATGCAGGAGAGCTATCCGGAGAAGCCGATGATTTTGCTCGGGCAGAGTATGGGGTCGTATTTTGTGCGGCGTTTCCTGTTTACGTGGCCTGATGAGGTGGACGGAGCGATTATTCTGGCGACGAACGGCATGCGGATGTGGCGTGTGCGCCTGAATCAGGTGTTTTTGAAGCTGTCGGGCGTGCTCCGCAAGGAGCGCTATCGGCCGTCCCGGGCGCATCGTTTGGCCCTGCGTATGCTCAATCGCGGCAAGCGCCCGCATCAGTCCCCTTATGATTGGCTGTCGCGTAATGCGGAGGTTGGCATTAAGCGCGCCGACGACCCCTATGCGAGTCATGTCCCGACGCTCCGATTGTTTCAGGATCTCAATCACACAATGTCGGTTTTGGCCAAAGAAGAGTTCGTCCTCGACATGGCCAAAGATCTGCCCATCCTCATCCTCTGCGGCGAGGAGGATCCCTTCGGTAAATACGGGGAAGAAGCCAGGCGGTTGGCGAGCCTCTTCAAGCAGGGCGGGCTGCGCTACGTTTCGCTGAAGGCCTATCCGGAGGACCGCCACGACCTGCTCCACGAGGTCAACCACGCAGAAGTAGAAGAAGATATCTTAACCTGGCTCGAAGCCTGCCTCTACCTGATCGAGCAGAAGTCCTCTTAAGCCTGGAAATTGTACACGCGCGACTTCATCGCCTCGCGATTCTGCGCCAGATACTCGTCGTAACTCATCTGATAATCCCGGAGCTGCCCCTGCTCATCGATCACAAACACACGATTCGCAATTGTCTCCACGAACTGATGGTCGTGCGACGTGAACAGAATGACCCCCGGAAAACTGATCAGGGCATTATTCAGCGCCTGAATCGACTCCATGTCCAGGTGATTGGTGGGGTCGTCGAGCAGTAGGATGTTGGCGCCGCTGAGCATCATTTTGGCCAAAAGACAGCGCACCTTCTCACCCCCCGACAACACACGAACCGGCTTCAAAGCCTCCTCACCGCTGAACAGCATGCGGCCGAGGAAACCGCGCACATACGTCTCATCGCGCGAGTCGGTGTACTGCCACAGCCAATCAACGATGCTAAGATCCGAGTCGAAAAGGTGCTCATAGGCCTTCGGGAAGAGCGCCACGCTCGTCGTCGTGCCCCACTTGAACTCGCCTTGTTGCTGCGTTCTCTCGCCGGCCAAAACCGAGAACAACTCACCAGCTGCATTTTCGACGTCCGCCAGCAGCACTACCTTATCGCCCCGCTCCACCCGAAACGACACATTATCGAGGAGCGTTCCGGCATCGGTTTCTGTGTCCGTGTCGGTGATCGACAGGTTTTCCGCCCACAGAACATCATTGCCGATCTCGCGGTCGGGCTTAAACGCAATATAGGGGTACTTTCTGGAGGATGCCTTGATCTCGTCGAGCTCGATTTTCTCCAACGCCTTTTTGCGCGACGTCGCCTGACGGGACTTCGACGCATTCGCACTGAAGCGCGCAATGAAGTCCTGGAGCTCCTTCATCTTATCTTCCTTCTTGCGATTCGACTCCTTCATCTGACGGAGCAGGAGCTGGGAGGACTCATACCAGAAATCGTAGTTGCCACTGAACAGCGTAATCTTCCCAAAATCAATGTCAGCGATATGCGTACACACCTGATTCAGGAAATGCCGGTCATGCGACACCACAATCACGGTGTTCTCGAAATTGATCAGGAACTCCTCCAGCCACGCAATCGCGGCCAGGTCGAGGTGGTTCGTGGGTTCGTCGAGGAGTAGAACATCCGGGTTGCCGAACAGCGCCTGC
>CAZJTS010000202.1:0-3862 GCA_964548975.1 uncultured Fastidiosipila sp. | reverse complement strand
GTAAAATTGCCACGCTGAATAAAATCTCCGATAAAGGTCTGGCGAACTTCCGGGGGAACTACGAAATCGGTTCGGACCCCAAGGAAGCCCACGGCTGGGTCGTTCGCAGTAAGGATCTTCACACAGCGGAATTCCCGCCGGAACTTCGGGTCATTGCCCGCGCCGGCGCCGGCGTCAATAATATTCCCCTGGATCGCTGTGCCGAGCAGGGAATTGTCGTCTTCAATACGCCTGGCGCGAACGCCAATGCGGTCACCGAGATGGTCATCGCCGCACTGATCCTGGCCTCCCGGGATGTGCTCGGTGGCGCCGAGTGGGTTCGTACGCAGGCGGATAAGACGGGGATCGGGGCTTTGGCCGAGAAGGTGAAGAGCCAGTTTGCCGGCAAGGAAATCAGCAACAAGACCCTGGGGATCATCGGGCTCGGCGCGATCGGGCATCTGGTCGCGAATGCCGCGGTGGGGATGGGGATGGAGGTGCTGGGCTACGATCCCGCCATTCCGGTCGAATACGCCTGGAAGCTGTCCCGGCAGGTGCAGCAGAGCGCTTCCCTGGAGGAACTCCTCCCGCAGAGCGATTATCTGACCGTCCACGTGCCGCTGAATGACAGAACGAGAAAACTGATCGGGGCGAAAGAGATCGCCCGCATGCGCAACGGTGCTGTGCTCCTGAACTTCTCCCGCGACGAGATCTGTGATGAGGAAGCCGTGAGGATCGCCCTCGAGGACGGTAAGCTCCGAAGCTATTTCGTGGACTTCCCGAATGAGCAGAATGTCACCTTCCCGCACACGATCGTCACGCCGCATATCGGCGCTACGACGGAAGAGGCGGAAGAAAACTGCGCGATTATGGCCGTACACCAGATCCAGAATTATCTGGAGAACGGCAACCTGATTAATGCGGTGAACTTCCCCGATGTGAGCCTGGGGCCTCTGAGTGCGCCGAGCCGTGTCGTGGTCATGCACAGAAATGTCCCCGGCACAATCAATAAGATGACCACGCTCTTCGGTGAGAACGGCTACAATATTGTCCAGATGGTGTCGAACAGCCGGGGCAACTACGCGGTCGTGATCCTGGATGTCGCCCAGCCCCTGACCCGCGACTTCGTCTCGCAGCTGACCGATTCCGAGAATATTCTGAAGATCCGCGTGATCAATAAGGAGGACTAGCCATGACGCCAGACAGACACTACAGTTTCGGCCTTACCTATCTACTGGAAACCGAAACCCTGGAGGAGGCCTGCGCCCTGGGTGAACGTCTCGGGCTGGATTTCTTGGAGCTCAACTCCAATTTTCCTCAGTGTCGTCTGGATCTTCTGGCGCCCGACAAGCTCCGGGCTTTGGCCGAGAAACATGGCCTATTCTATACGCTCCACCTGGACGACAGCCTTGATATTGCGGATATTAATCTGCTCGTCCGTGAAGCTTATATCCGGACCGTCCTTCAGGGGATTGAACTGGCCAAAGCCGTAGGCATCCCTGTCATCAACATTCATCTGGCCAAAGGGAATATCGTGACCTTGCCCGACGGTAAGCACTATATTTTCGAAAAATTTACAGAAGGTTTTACCGAAGCCTTAGAGCATTTTCGCGATCTGTGCGAAGATGCAATCGGTGATGCTCCGCTGAGCATTTGTGTAGAAAACACCGATGGTTGGGAAGATTACGAACGTCGGGGCATTGAAATTCTGCTGGAGAGCCCGGTCTTCGGGCTGACGCTCGACATCGGTCACAATCACGCGGTAGATGATCTGGATCTCTCATTCTTTCTGGAGCACAGCGATCGGCTCCGTCACATGCATGCGCACGACGGCTGGGACCGCATCAACCACCAGGCCCTCGGCAGCGGAGAGATCCCCTTACACGATCGACTGGATCTGGCCAGGGAAAGTGGCGCGACGGTAGTTATCGAGACGAAAACGATCGCCGCCCTGGAAGAGTCCGTACATTGGCTTCAGAGTAAACCGGAACTACAGCCTGACGCCTAGAAGGGAGAGCCTGCTGATGATCCGCGCAGAAAACGTACAATATGACTTTCTGGAGGACGAGCGGCGTATCGTTGCGACACTGGACGGTGTAGAGATTGCGCAGTGTACCTACTTTCCGACTGAGGAGGAGACCGTCTGGGTTCTGAATCACACGCATGTCGAGCCTGAATATATGAATCAGGGCATCGATGCCCAGCTCGTCGACCTGCTGGTGTTGGAGGCCAGAGAGCGGTCACTGAAGATCAAACCGATCTGTCCCTTCTGCATCCAACACTTCCAGACCCATGCGCATTATCAAGATATTGTCGCAGAATAAATATTTGAAAATCTCCGGTAACGCCTGAACTGACCGGAGATTTTTTACGTCCTGAAATAGTTCAGCATGTTATGATCAACAGATAAAATAGAAAGCGAGAAGGAACAATGAAGATTCACTTTTACGGTGCTGCCAGACGCGTTACAGGAACCAATTTTCTCATCGAAACTAGGCAAGGGGTGAAATTCCTCCTGGATGTCGGCATGTTTCAGGGAAGCCGGGCAGAGGAAGCCATGAACAGTGAGGACTTTCCTTTTTCGCCTCAAGACATCGACTTCGTCCTGATCACCCACGCCCATATCGATCACACGGGGCGCTTGCCCAAGCTCGTGAAAGACGGCTTCAGAGGCCCCATCTACTGTACCCATGCAACGCGTGATCTGTCGGAACTGATGCTGGCGGATTCCGCTTCCATCCAGGAATCGGATGCCGAATGGGAGAGCCGTAAGAACAAGCGTGAGGGCAAAGCTCCCGTGGAGCCGCTCTATAAGCAGGCGGATGTTGATCGGACAATCGAGCAGATGGTGGCGAAACCCTACGGCCACCGCTTGGAACTCACGCCGGATGTCCGTGTCAGGTTCCGCGATGCCGGGCACATTCTAGGCTCCGCCATTGTGGAGATCTGGGTGGAGGAGGATGACACGGTCACCAAAGTCGTATTCTCAGGCGATCTCGGTATGACCAAGCACCAGATTATCCGGAACGCCGAGTACATCGAAGACGCGGATTACCTGCTGCTCGAATCCACCTATGGCAACACAGTCCACGGCGACTATCAGGAATCCCTAAAGAAACTGATGGAAGTCATCGAGCGCGTCACCGACGACGGCGGTACGGTGGTGATCCCGGCTTTTGCCAGCGGCCGGACGCAGGAACTCATCTATGAGATGAACAAGTACTATGAATATACCCACGACGGTAAGAAGAACCCGGTGCCGATCTACGTCGACAGTCCGCTGGCGTCCAAGGTCACCCGAGTCTACACCCGTAATACGGAAGTCATGAATGAGGAAGCGCAGGACTTCATCCGCAGCGGCGACAATATCTTCGACTTTGATAACCTCGTACATACTCAGACGGTTGATGATTCCAAGGCACTGAATAAGGATAGAACGGCCAAAGTCATCATTTCCGCCAGCGGTATGGCGACTGCGGGACGCGTGCGCCATCATCTGAAGCACACCCTCTGGGATCCGAAAAACGCAGTGATCTTCGTCGGTTATCAGGCAGAGGGGACTCTTGGCCGAATCATTCAGGACGGGGCGGAGAAAGTCAAAATCATGAATGACTGGATCGCCTGCAAAGCCCAAATCTACGATATGGAAGGCTTCAGTGCCCATGCGGACCAACCAACAATGTTGGAATGGCTGGACGGCTTCGAGAAGTTCCCCCGGAAAATCTTCCTGGTTCACGGGGAAGACCGTGAGATGAAACCTTTCGCCGAGAAAATCCGTTCCCGTTACAACGTGGAAGTGGAGATCCCTTCCGAGAACGAACAGGTCGGGCTCCAGATCGGCCACGAGGATACGAAGCTCTTCGTGCCTTCAGAAGCTGATGTT
>CAZJTS010000201.1:0-3871 GCA_964548975.1 uncultured Fastidiosipila sp. | reverse complement strand
CCTTGTCGACATGGGCGGCCGTCTGCGCTTAATCGTCCATGACATCAACTGTGTCGCCCCCCACAAAACCATGCCCAACCTGCCCACAGCCCGTGTCATGTGGCGTGCCGAACCCAGTCTCGAAGTTGGCGCCCATTGCTGGATCCTCGCCGGCGGCTCCCACCACTCCGTCCTCAGCCTGGACATCGACGCCGAAACCCTGCGTGACTGGGCCCGCATCATGGATGTCGAGTTTGTTCACATCACCAAGGACAGTACCCCCGAGGAACTCGAGAAAGACCTCTTCTACAGCAATCTCGCCTGGAAGTTAAAAACATTGGCATAATCTTCCGGCCCTTGCAGCTCTCCTGTCATCCGTGTCCATGACATTGAGGCCTCTATCGCCAGCTCTCAACGCACCGCCTTTTCGGAGGCGGTGTTTTTTGTGAGGAGGAAACAATTTTCAGTGGAGTGACGCAGCAGAGCGGCTTTCGCCTCCTGAGAATTGACAGGCCAAAGATCCGGGATTAAGGTAACGTAGATAGTCTCCGCCGCAACCAGGCAATAACACCTACCACGGAGGTCCCCATGAACATACTCCTCACCGGCAGCAGCGGCTTCCTGGGCTCCCGTGCCCTCTACCACCTGGAGCAGCAAGGCCACCTCGTCACCAGCATCCCTTCTGCCATGCTCCGCGGCACGTTGAGCGGTGAGCGTTTAGCCAGCCTGGAGCCTTATTTTGGCCAAAACAGAGCCGACATCCTCCTCCACACTGCCGCCATCTCCGATACAGGCTACGCCGAGCAGCATCCCGATGAATCCTTTCAGGCGAACGTCGAGCTGCCCGTCACCCTCGCCCGGCTCGCCCACGTCCACGGCACCAAGCTGATTTCCTGCAGCTCTGATCAGGTCTACAACGCCTCCCGGACGAGCCGGCCGAACCCTGAGGCCCAGGCGCTTGCACCCGCGAACGTCTACGGCCGCCATAAGCTCGAAGCCGAAGCCCGCGTCCAGGAGCTCTGTCCCGACGCCGTCCACCTCCGCCTCACCTGGATGTACGACCTGCCCCTCTACCATCAGAAGACAAATAACAATCTTGTCCTTGGGCTGCTGAAAACCGCCATCACCGGGCAAGCCGCACGCTACTCCACCAGTGACTACCGCGGCATCACCTACGTCCGTTCGGTCGCCGAACGCCTGCCCCTGACCTTCGACCTGCCCGGCGGTGCCTATAACTTTGGCAGCGAGAACGACTTGAACCTGTACGATACCGCCGTCGACTTCCTCCGCGCCATGGGCCTCGCGAGCCGTGCTCCTGAGCTCGTCCTTCCCGACAGCGGCAGGGAAGAGCGCAACCTCCGCCTCGACTGCGCCAAAATCCGTCAGCACGGCATCGAATTTCCCTCCACAGCCGAAGGCATCCGCCAGCTCGTGGCAGATTATCTGGGAATGTTTTAGGGGGCAGTCGGCAGGCTCTCCCCGAACCCGTCCGTGATTCCTTCCTCCGCATTCCCGAATCCATCCGGAACACTCCAGCCGGCTCGGAAAACTAGTATGGTATACTGTTAAAACCGCTTTTCGAGCAGGCGTGTTTCAAGCGCCTCAGCGCTTGCAAGTGGCAGTCCCACGGACAGCGCACGCAAAAAACAGGGAGTGATTATTTTGAGAAAACAAACGAAACTAGACAAGAGTCTCAGTCCTATCAATGTCTGGGCTTTGGCCTTAGGCAGCATCATCGGCTGGGGAGCCTTCGTCATGCCAGGCAACTTATTCCTCGAAACAGCCGGCCCCTCGGCACAGCAATCGGCATGATGATCGGCGCTGCCATCATGATTATTATCGCCCTCAGCTACGGCTGCATGGTGGAGAAATATCCCGTAGCAGGCGGTGAATTCGCCTACTCCTTCAAAGGCTTCGGCCGAACCCACGCATTCATCTGCGCCTGGTTTCTGGGCTTATCCTACTTGTCTACGTCCCGCTCAACGCAACCGCCCTCGGACTTATCGGCCGCTACATGTTCCCCGGCATTCTCCAGCAAGGCTACCTCTACACAATCGCCGGCTGGGAGGTCTACCTCGGCGAAGTGCTCTTTGCCAGCCTCGCGCTTGTGATCTTCGCTATCACCAGTATCCGAGGCATCAAAGTCTCCGGCAAAATCCAGACCGGTATGACCTTTGCCCTCATCGGCTCTATCCTTCACCTGACTGTAGTCGCCCTCCTCAACAAAGACGCATCCATTGAGAACCTCAAGCCCCTGTTTTCACCTCAGAACACCGCTTTCGGCGGGATCCTCGCCATCGTTGCCATCGCGCCCTGGGCCTATGTAGGCTTCGACGCAATCCCCCAAGCCGCCGAAGAATTCAACTTTTCGCCGCGCAAAGCCCTGAAAATCATGATCATCTCCATCCTCCTCGGAGGCCTGATGTACGTCGCCACGACCACCGTCACCGCCATCGTTTACCCCTGGGAAGACTTCATCGCCTCAGGCCCTTTCTGGGCCACCGGAATGGCCGTCGAACAGCTTATGGGCCGAATCGGTCTTTTCATTCTCGGCATCGCCCTCATGTCCGCCATCCTCGCCGGTATTATTGGTTTCTACATGGCTTCAAGCCGCCTCCTTCTGTCCATGGCCAGGGCCAAAGCTTTGCCCAAATGGTTCAACACCATCCATCCAGAATATAAAACACCCAGCAACGCCATCAAATTCATCCTGCTGATCTCCCTGATCACCCCGTGGTTCGGCAGGCAGGTCCTGCTCTGGGTCGTCGACATGGCCGCTATCGGCGCCGCCATCGGCTACCTCTACACCTCCGCCTCCGCCTTTCTTATGCTGCGCCAAGAGCACGGCAGCAAGCTGCGTCAGTTTACCAGTCTGATCGGCGTTGTGCTGTCGCTCGGCTTTATCGTCCTGCTGCTGGTCCCCGGTATGCCCGCCTATCTGACACTGCCTTCCCGGATCGCCCTGCTCGTCTGGATTGCCCTCGGCGTCGTGTTTTACGTAGTATCGGCAAAGACGTACAACAAGCTCTCCGACCGTGAGCTGAGCGGGCTGATTGTGGGTGAGGAGTAGCAGGCATTAGACCTTTCCTGTTGTCGAAACGCAAGCAGGGGCCAATTACGAAGAGGCAAGGTCTATAAATAATTGCCACGCCAATGGGTGTCACCGATCACCCGGCTCTATAAAGCCAAAAATAGAAGGATAGGGCGAAAGTTGCCACTAGAGCCTCTGAACATGGCAACATTCGCCGCTGTTCGTCTCCGCCGCACGAATACCAGCGAAAGTTGCCACTAGAGCCTCTGAACATGGCAACATTCGCCGCTGTTCGTCTCCGCCGCACGAATACCGGCAAAAGTTGCCACAGCATCCGCCAAAAGAACATCGACCCAGCTGGACTTCTACAGCAGTCCCTCGCCCCGATGCGGATTTCGCTCAGAGGTCTGTCGCTTCTGCCCCCTGCACTCTCCCGTCCTACTCGTCCGCCATAAATAAATCGCTTTTGAGCCGGCGTCTAGCTCCCACTACACGCGGAGGCTTTGGCCGAACTTAGTTCGAAAAGACCGATTTATCAGCACCCCGGTTTGTCTTGCTATCTTGCATAGAAATATTTCCCGAAACTGGTGGTTATGTAAGTTACGCTATGAATATCAAATTAGTCGTAAAATCAAAGTGATTTAATCGTATAGAAAAGCAACCGTTCAAGCTACTATAGTCCTAAGAGTGGTTCAAAGACGAAGAGCAATCGCTACTGTTCGCTTGTTTTGGGCCATGCACAAGTAGTCAGCCGAGGGCTGCAGGCGGATATCGCCACAGACCTCGCACAACCCGCATAGGAATATGCCCGGGCACAAGTAAACCGCACCACAGGAGGAACCACATGAGCACATTCGCATT
>CAZJTS010000200.1:0-3898 GCA_964548975.1 uncultured Fastidiosipila sp. | reverse complement strand
GATTTGAAGATTGGCTTCTTGGGATATGGCAACATGGGCTCAAGCTTGGTAAAGGGACTGCTTTTGAGCGGGAAACTGCCGGCAGCATCGATTTGCGCGACGGATTTGTACATGGACAAGCTCGAGCATGATGCGGCTGCCTACGGAATTCGGGCCTTTGCGGATGCTGCGGAGATGATCGCCGAAGTCGACTGGGTGGTTTTGGCCGTTAAGCCCTACCAGCTGGAGCAGCTCTTGCCGCCACTCTACGAAGCATTGAAGAATAAAGCGATCCTCAGCATAGCCGCCGGCAAGGATTGGTCTCAGATTGAGGAGCTCCTCCCCGGTACGCGGCACCTGAGCACAATACCGAATCTGTCTGTCTCGGTCGGTGAGGGCATTCTTGTCTGTGAAGATCGCCACAGCCTGTCCGATGCGGACTTGCTCTTCCTCAAACGAGTTTTTGGCAAAATCGCTGCCCTCGAGTTTGTCTCCAGCGAACAGCTTGGTATCGCCGGCACCATGAGTGGCTGTGGACCGGCTTATGCAGCCATGTTTACGGAAGCCCTGGCGGATGCCGGTGTCAAACATGGCCTGACCCGCGAAACTGCTTTGCGCCTGGCCGCCCAGATGCTCAAAGGCGCGGCTTCGCTGGAATTAAGCGGTGTGCATCCGGCAATTCTGAAGGACAGAGTCTGCTCGCCCGGCGGCACGACGATTAAGGGCGTCGCCGCTCTCGAAGAGCACGCGTTCCGCGGCGCGGTGATCGCAGCCATCGACGCAGTAGAAAACAAGAGCTAAAGGCGCATCGTTTAGCTGCTTTGCGCTAGCACCACAGCCAGTCGCTCCTGCAGCAATGCGGGGGCGATTTCTGTTTTGCGCGCGTGGATTGCCTTGATTGAAATGCCCAGCCCACGCCAGCGCTCTTCGTATTCTGTCACGATGCCTGTCCAGTCTTCCTCCGGCAGCAAATCTGTCGTCGATGAACAAATCACGAAGCCAAAGTCCGGCAGGGCCTGCATGGTGGCCTCAAAAAGCTCCAAATCATCGGTCTTAAACCATAAGTCGCCATCTTCTTGCAGAACTCGGTGGTACTGCACGAGCTGCCGCGGGTGGGTGAGACGTCGCTTGTGGTGGCGTTTCTTTGGCCAGGGATTGCAGAAGTGAATGAAAATTTCCGCAATCGAATCTGGGTCGAAGGGGAGACCGCTGCGAGTGATGTCGATACGCATCAGGCGAACGTTGTCTAGCCCCGCCTCCTCGACATCCCGCTTGGCGAAGACCAGCGCATTGGCTTCCATGTCGATTCCCAGATAGTTATGCTCCGGCCGGCGAGTCGCGATTTCGCAGATGAAGCGACCCTTGCCGCAGCCAAGTTCAAGTGACAGCGGCTTGTCCGGCTCAGCATACCATTCCTTCCAACGTCCCAAGTGAGGGGCAGGGTCCAGGGCCACCATTTCGCTGGCATCCATTTCGGGCAAAGCCCACGGTTTATTACGTAAACGCATCTTGCGTCTCCTTCATCCATTTGCGCGTGGCTGCGACAGAGGTAATTGTCTGATCGGTAAATAAATTTAGCACGAATGTGCGGGCCGCGACAAGCTTTCGCATACTGTATCCGATCTCAGGTTGCAGTGGGGTGCTGATGAGATCAAGCGGTTTGTTCAACGTGCTAATTATAAATTCGATCGCGATTTTGGCAAGAAATGACGTTTATCTGGGTTGAGTGCTCCGATAAACGTTAAATTTGTCCACTTCGTATTCCCAATCACCGCATCAGCACCACAGCTAAACAATGATGAAACACAAGTGCGATTCAAATCAAGCGGAAGGCATCCACCGTATCCTTTTCAACCCATTCCATTACTAAACCCACAAACCCGCCCCCCCGCGTTCTAAACTTAAGCCACAAACCCGCCCCGGCCCAAGCGCGCAACGGTACAAGTAAGGCCGCCCCGCGTGTGTATGACACCCACGGGGCGGCCTCGGAAACTCCCAGAAGTCGAATGATCATTACTTGAGCAGGTCAGCTGTTCCGGCAGGGGAAGTGCGAGGAAAGAGCATATCTGACTTTTGTAGATTCGGGTTCTTGCGAATTGCCCGACCTAAATCTTTTTCGAGTTGTTCCACTTCGGCGGCGCTGATCTCTTCTTTGTAAAAGCTGCGGATAAAAGTGGCTGGATCTTCCTGCCACTCAGCCAGTCGGGAAGGGTTGGCTTCCAGAGTCTTCATGATACCCTTGACGAGATTGCCTTGTTCGGAGGTCCTGCGCTTGACGGCTTCTCGCATTGCGGCTTCGGCATCAATCACTTCTTCAATTTCTTCTGTGCGAGCGTCTTCAGTGAGATTAAGCTTTTTCTCCTGAATTTCGGCGGCCCTTTCGTCCAGGGGCGTCTTTTTGGGGTTAAGAATATCCATGGTATGCTCCTTTCCAACAAATGTGATCGTCATAAATCAATTGTACTCTGTTCACAAGCAACGCGACGTACGCATTGCGATGAGAATCGATTTAGCTGTTGCAAACGGAGGTTTTTTAGTCACTTTGGCCAAAATCAGATCGTCCTGTGCTAAAATGTAACTGCTAAATCGACAGAGTTACTTGTTTATTGCGGAGGTCACACGCTTGAGCTGAACGCCTGACACAGATGTTGTTTCCCCTGATAAGGACAGCGATGGTTGGGCTTTTTCTGTATCCGGGGGCATGAAACTCCGGCTATATACTGTGAGATCTTACAGCCTGCATTGCGCAATGGAGGGTTATGAGTGGAATACGTTGTTGAGATGAAGAACATCACCAAGCAGTTTGGCAATTTTAAGGCGATTGATGATGTTTCTTTCACCTTAGAAAAAGGCGCCATACACGCGTTGCTGGGCGAGAACGGAGCCGGCAAGTCGACACTGATGAGTGTCTTGTTTGGCATGTATACTGCCGAAGAGGGCAGCATTCGTATCAATGGTGAGGATGTGGTGATCCGCAATCCTAATGACGCGAATGACCTGGGAATCGGCATGGTTCATCAGCACTTTAAGCTGGTCCATAACTTCACTGTTCTGGAGAATATTGTCCTTGGGCATGAGACCACAGACCGCGGGTTTTTGCGCATGGAGGAGGCCAGGCAGAAGGTGGTCGCCCTGAGCGAGCGTTATAACTTTGCGATTGATCCGGATGCGCTGATCAGTGATATTACGGTCGGGATGCAGCAACGTGTCGAGATTTTGAAGATGCTCTACAGTGACAACGACATCTTGATTTTTGACGAACCCACGGCTGTTCTGACGCCCCAGGAGATCGATGAGCTGATGGAGATCATGCGTCAGCTGGTCGAAGAGGGCAAATCAATCATATTCATTACACATAAATTGAAAGAGATTATGGCGGTTGCCGACTCGGTTACGGTTTTACGCAAGGGACGTCTGGTCGGTACCGTACAGGTTCCGGAGGTCACACCCGAGCAGCTGTCTGAGATGATGGTCGGTCGACCGGTGGTTTTTCTCTTACAGAAGGAAGAGGCCGATCCCGGAGAAGTTGTCCTGGATGTGGAAGGTCTTTCGGTTCGAAGGCCCCATAGTACGAAGGCTTTGGTCGACAACGTGTCGTTTCAGGTTCGTCGCGGCGAGATCGTCTGTATAGCGGGTGTCGACGGCAATGGACAGTCTGAGCTGGTCTATGGATTAACCGGGATTGAGCCGATTGCGGAGGGCAAGATCTCCCTGAACGGCAAGGATATCAGCCGCGATAGCATTCGTCAGCGCTGTCTGGCAGGCTTCTCCCACATACCCGAGGACAGACAGAAATTCGGTCTCATTTTGGATTACACCTTGCAGCAGAACCTGGTTTTGCAGACGTACTACCTGCCGCAGTTCCAGAAAAATGGTTTTATACGCTTTGACGCAGTCGAGGATTATGCGAATCAATTGT
>CAZJTS010000199.1:0-3912 GCA_964548975.1 uncultured Fastidiosipila sp. | reverse complement strand
GCACAGACTGCTTTCGCCCCGTTATGGAATTCCGCGTCGCTACTATGTCGAAGTTCATGTGCTCGACCACCCATTCAACGATGCTGATGTCGAGCAAGTCGCGATAGGCGTCCGCTTGAATGACGCAGAGCTTTCACGACCGGCGAATTTAGCAATTCTCTCGCCTACCGCCGCTTATCTGGAGCTTCGTGAGGGAAAATTCCACGAGGTTAAGCGCATGATGCATGCCCTGGGCAAAGAGGTGACTAAGCTTCATCGCGAAAGCTACGGCTCTGTTCGCCTGCACGAGGAAGTCACAGGCAGCCTGCGAGCACTGACAGAGGTCGAAATTCTGGGCTTGCTGGCTTCCGTCCGCCTCTTGGATCCCCTGGATTAAAAAGTAAGCGAGGGAATTACCCCTCGCCAATAATCCTATCCGTTATACATTACACGCATAAAGACAAGCTTAAGGTTGTGTGGTAGGGATCGGCTCTGTGATCAGACCTCGTTCAGCATCGTACCACTCTGTAATCGTCTTCAGAAGATTCAATGTGACTTCTTCTGCCCTCTCCTTGCGTTCGCTGTGATAGCAAATTGTCCAAATCTGGCTGCTGCCGCTAATGTCCAGGCTGTTTAAAACCTGTTTTTCACTGAGATCAAAGCCGTAAATATGTTTTGCGGGAGTTTCGCCTTCCGGTAAAGCTTCCGGACTCAAAGTACCCTCCAGTGGTCTGATAAATTCAGCCACTGCCTCAGGAGCCGCAGTCAGGAGCTCTTGGTAGATGTCATCCAGGGGCACCAGGATACCCTCGGGCACCAGACGTTGGTATTGAAGCCCGTCAAGGATCAGAATGTCAACTTTTTCAGCACCCGACATCATTAACATCTGCTTCATCTGAGAACCCATGATAAGCTGCGGGTCGACACCCGCTCGTTCTGACAATAGATTAAGTGTAATGATTGGATCCAGTATTTCCGGATTTTGCTCGCGAATCACTCTCTCTAGCCCGGTAGGCTCGTCCGTCATGAAGTTTGTCGTGTCCTGGAAGTCTCCAAAAGCGGAAACCATAAAATCAGGCTGCGTGTTTGTGGCGATTGAGTAAATCAGCCACGAAACCAAGCCAACAATTACAAGACCAACTGCCAATGGGGCTTTGCCATAATTCCATATATTCGCCCATTCCTTACGTTTTTTGCCGAAAATGACCTTCTCCTGACGGGGATCCACTGGAGGCGGCGGAACATAACGGCCGGTGAGGACGTCGTAAGCAATCGTTACCTGCTCGATACGTTCCAACGTATCCGGATCTGATTTGCCCCGGAAACTTTTCGTCAATAACGTATAGCGATGTTCGATTTCATATTTATTTGAGCCTGGCTTGACACCAAGCACCTGAAAAGCTTCTTGTCTTGTCATTCACTAAGTCCTTCGTAATCTAATCCGCCATCCATTCCGGAATCAGTTCAGTGGCTTCATTGTCGGGAAGAGAAGAACGTCCCTGATATTGTCTTCGCCTGTCAGGAGCATCACGAGACGGTCGATACCGATCCCAAGTCCGCCTGTAGGCGGCAAACCATATTCCAGCGAAACACAGAAGTCTTCATCCAGAAGATTCGCTTCATCATCACCGGCTTCGCGGCGTTCAACCTGTGACGCAAAACGCTCTCTCTGGTCGAAAGGATCATTCAACTCTGAATATGCGTTAGCGAATTCATGGCCATTGATGAAGAGCTCAAATCGCTCCGTCAATTCCGGATGTCCCGGCTTCTTCTTCGTCAGAGGTGAAACTTCGATCGGGTAATCATAGATGAAAGTGGGCTGTATCAGCTTGTCTTCAGCAAATTCCTCGAAGAAGGCATTAAAAACATCACCTTTTTTCCAGCCTGGTTGCAGAGCAATGTTGTGTTCTTTGGCCAACGCGAAAGCGGCCTCTTCTGTCTCCACCGTCGAGAAATCCACACCTGAATACTGCAGGACTGCATCACGCATACTCAGTCTGCGGAAAGGGGCATCGACACTGATTTCTTTACCGCCCCAGACGAGCTCTGTAGTACCGCATACTTCAACAGCCGTACGATGGATGATCTCTTCGGTCAAATCCATCATCCCCTTGTAGTCTGTATACGCTTGATATAGCTCCAGAATTGTGAATTCAGGATTATGTCTGGTATCCATTCCTTCGTTGCGGAAGGTGCGGCCAATCTCGTAGACGCGTTCCATTCCGCCTACGATCAAGCGCTTCAGAAAGAGTTCCGGAGCAATGCGCAAGTACATATCTAGATCGAGGGTATTATGATGTGTTGTGAAAGGTCTCGCATTCGCGCCGCCCGCTATGGTGTTCAGTATGGGTGTTTCAACTTCGATAAAGCGCTTCTCATCAAGAATCCTGCGGACTTGAGAGATGATCCGGCTGCGTTTCACGAAGGTGTCACGAACATCAGGATTCACAATCAGGTCCAGATAACGCTGTCTGTAGCGGGTATCCTGATCCTGCAGACCATGGAATTTCTCAGGCAGAGGGCGCAGGCACTTGGCCAGGAGCGTATATTCAGAGATCCGCAAAGAAATCTCACCTGTTTTTGTTTTGATGACTTCGCCTGTAACGCCAAGCAAATCACCTAAATCCAGTTTCTTCCAATCGGAGTACTTCTCCTCACCCAGAGCGTCAATGCGCACAAAGAGCTGCAGTTTGCCGCTGCGGCCTAACAAATCACCGAAACTGACTTTGCCCATCCCACGTTTGCCGACCAGGCGGCCCGCTACACTGACAACTTTCCCTTCCAATTCCGAGAAGTTTTCGATCACTTCCGAAATTTCATGGCTCTGTTCATATGTAACAATCGTAAACGGGTCTTGTCCGCGATCGCGTAGATCCTGTAATTTCTCTCGACGGAAAAGAATCTGGTCATTCAGTTCTTCGTTGCTTAACTGTATTTTCTCTTCGGGCTGCTGTCCCTGCGTCATGCAATTATCCTTTCGTGATGCGACTTTCGGTTACTTAACCGATCTTAACAATCTTATAGCGCAAAATCCCTCTCGGTGTTGCGACGCTGACACTTTGGCCCTTCTTCTTGCCAACAATAGCAGCTCCGACCGGAGACTCCGTGGAAATTTTTCTTTCGAAAATATCTTCTTCTTTAGAGGAGACCAATGTGTACTCGGTCTCTTCTTTGGTTTCAACGTCCTGAAGTGTCACTTTGCCACCTAAGGCTACTTTGGTTTTGCTGATGTCGTCTTCTTCGATCAAGCGGGCATTCTTCAGCAAATTTTCGAGTTCAGCGATGCGGCCTTCGTTCATAGCTTGCGCCATTTTGGCTTCATCATATTCTGAATTCTCCGAAAGATCGCCAAAAGACAATGCTACTTTGATGCGTTCGGCAATCTCGCTGCGATCCTCGGTTTTGCGTTTCTCAAGTTCTTCTTTGAGGCGGTTAATACCCTCTAAGGTAAAATCATACGTTTGTTCTGTCATTTTTATCTCCTTACTCTGCTTTTATGGCTGTAATCTTCAGGCGAGCTGTCCTCGCTTTTTAATCTATTTCCTGTAGATATCGACTATCCAGCTTCCTAGGAACGCATATCATTGTCTTTTGTAATAACGTCATGGGCACCCCCTTCGGTGATGCTGGTGGATGAAACACGAATCAAGCGTGCTTTCTGCTGGAACTCCTGAATGTTCAGCGCGCCGCACGCACACATCGTCGAGCGCATTTTGGCAAGGCTGGCTTCCAGGTTTTCGCGCAGAGACCCTGCATACGGTACGTAGGAGTCGACCCCTTCTTCAAATACCATGCCGCCAGATTTAGTACCCTCTTCGTAACGCTGCCAGTTGCGAGCACGATTCGAGCCCTCGCCCC
This sequence comes from uncultured Fastidiosipila sp., assembly GCA_964548975.1. Taxonomy (GTDB): domain Bacteria; phylum Bacillota; class Clostridia; order Saccharofermentanales; family Fastidiosipilaceae; genus JAAYZH01. Next base: position 75 of record CAZJTS010000199.1, on the reverse strand, counting down.
AATATTCTTTGACATAACTGCCGTTGACAAAAAGTCTTCTGGTAGGACTCTCGTCAAAACGAGCGAAGTAACGGC
>CAZJTS010000198.1:0-3938 GCA_964548975.1 uncultured Fastidiosipila sp. | reverse complement strand
AGACACCGGCTTCAGGAGCCACGAAAGCGAGGCCCGCGATCAGCGCATTGTTGTCCGCGATGTTCATCTCAAGTTGGTCAGCTACGTCGTTGTTCAGGCCGATACCGGCAGCTTTGTCTTCATTGGCAAACCAGTAGTTGCCCCACTCTTCTTCAGCGTAATGTGCCATGGGACTGAAGGTTTCGCCTCCATTATCGGAGTAGACATACACCCAAGGTGCCGGATTCGCTGTATCGCCCTGGAATGCACTTACTGCCTGCCAAGGAGCAGCAGAAGCTTCACCCTGAGGCAGTGCTTCCTGAGTTGCTGTTTCTCCGCCGGGCTCAGTAGGAGCTACCGGTGTTTCACCTGCTTCCCAGGCTTCGCCTGCCAGGACTTCACCACCCTCGCCGGGTTTTACGGTGACATCCAGGTAGAAGCTGAACCAGGTGCTGGGTGTGGAAGCATGGATATAGACTTTCTCTTCCGCCTCGAGCTCGAGGGTGAATGAAGGAACGACCAGTTCTTCCCAGCCGGCTTCTTCAGGATCGAAAGCTTCTTCCACATAGAGGGTGTCATCCGTACGAACGACAATCTTGTCCGCCGCCTGTTCCCAGGTGTTGGGCACAGTGATTTCATTAAAGGTATACTGACCGGCTTCAGGCGCTACGAAAACCAGTGCTGCGATGCCTGCGTTCCCGTCCGAAACGTTGACCTCCAGGTAATCGGGGTTATCGTTATTGATACCCAGACCGATTTCCTTGTCCGCGCTGTACCAGTAGTTGCCCCAATCCTCTTCGGCGAATACAGTCATTTCCTCGAATGTATTACCGCCGTCGAGCGAGGCGTGATATGCCCAGGGCTCAGGTGTGGCAGATTCGGTATCGAAGTCCGCGACCGCGACCCACTCTTCTGCTGTGGTTTCAGTTGCCACTACGTGCTGTAGTGGTAGAGATCCGGCCACTAGCCCGAAAGCCAGAATTCCCGTCACCCATTTGCCGATGCTTCTTCTCATGTTTGGTCCTCCCCTTCACTCATGCCCTTGGGCATGTCGTTTTGACCGCAAGTGAGTAACTCGCTGCTCTAAAAGTGACCCCCTTACGAGTGGTCAAATTATGCAAATTTAAGCTTCGCTCTCGCGCTGCAGGAACTTCTCGTAATCCGAGCACAGGAGATACAAGGGCTCCACATCTTCTTCGATGTCCGAGAAACGCTCTTTTTCGACCAGGAAGCGGTTATCCGAATGGTCGTCATTGACCTGGGATACTTCTCCGGCCAAAACCGGGCCTTTGCCCTCCTCAGCCCAGAACGCGTGATACTGATAGGGCATCAGAGTAATGCTCTCCCCGGGAGTCAGGACGACTCTGTGGCCGGGCTCGACAACTTCCTGTCTCCCGTCGAGATAGAGGGTCACCGGTTTGTCGGTTTTGGCCTCTTCGTCATCCGCCTGATAGACTTCGATGACGAGATTACCGCCGCCTCTATTGATGATGTCTTCCATCTTGTTCCAATGGAAATGGAACGGAGTGACCTGCCCTTCCTTGATCAGGAGGACTTTTTCGGCATAGGTCTTGGTGTACTTGTACATGTGCGGATTGCCGTTACGCAGGGTGAAGAGCAGCAGGCCTTCGTTGTGGAAATCGCCGGAACTGAAGTCGGTGATATCCCAACCCAGCATATTGTCAATGATTTCCTGATAACTTTTGTCCTTAGTCTTCCAGTCCTCGGGCGACCAGCGCGCGAAGGGCGGGAGCTTGAATTGCTTGGACTCAAAGAAAGCCTCTGCATCACGCAGAATGTCATTGATCTCAGATCTTTTCATGGGCACCTCAGTGTTTTGTGTAGTTTGCGAAATAACGCAATCGTGTAAACGTTTACTCAGATCGTACCGTGTAATTTACCATTTGTCAACACTCTGTGCAAAATAACCAAGGGATTTTAGGCAGTAGGTTTCCTTGCGATGGTCTTACCGGCTGCCTTGTGAATATTGAAGCTTTCCGGTGAAGAGCTCTCTTCTCTATGGTATAGATTGACAGCCCTCTGCCCTCACCCTAGAATGCTGTCAAAAGACTACATGGAGGTCCTATGCTTAAGTCCTATCGTGAAGACTATCCCCGCCCCCAACTGGTGCGGGATTCGTGGCAGAATCTCAACGGCTCTTGGGATTTCGCCTTTGATGACGCTTTGACCGGTATTAAAGAAGCGTGGTACAGCGAATTCCCGGAAGGGCGTTCGATTGAGGTGCCATACACCTATGAAACTGCGGCCAGCGGTATAGCAGATGAAAGCCATCACCCCTGCGTGTGGTATCACCGCTCGATTACCTGGGGCGAGGTTTCTAAGCAAGTGCTTTTGCATTTTGAAGGCAGTGATTACTTGACGGATGTCTGGGTCAACGGCACGCACGTAGGCAGCCACCAGGGCGGCTATAGTCGCTTTTCCTTTGAGATCAGTCCCTATGTGAAATCGGGTGATAATGACCTGACCGTCTGTGTCCGAGATTACCCAGATGAAGACCAGCCCCGCGGCAAGCAGCGCTGGGTCCAGGAAAACTTCGGGTGCTGGTATGTCCAGACAACCGGTATCTGGAAAACCGTCTGGCTGGAAGAAGTCCCTGCTGTGCGGTTGGATCAGCTGAGGTTGACCACGTCACTGAAGGATCTGAGCTTACATCTCGAGGCGGATTTTTCTACGTTTGAGGCTGAGTTGGCACTAGAGATCAGGGTCAGTTACAAGGATATCGAAGTCGCCCGGGCAAATTTGCCGATTAAGGGTACTGAGCTCACCACTGTCTTGCCGCTCTACAATAAGGAAGTCAATCCCTTCGGTGCGGCGACCTGGGCACCGGGGCACCCCAACCTCTATGACATTAAGCTAACGTTAACCCGTGCCGGCGAGCCTGTCGATAAGGTATTGTCCTATTTCGGTCTGCGTGAAATCCGGATCGACGGCGATCAGATCGCGTTGAACGGGAGTCCTTTATATCAGCGCCTGATTTTGGACCAGGGTTACTGGCAGGACAGCCACCTCACCCCTCCGAATGAAGCCGCCCTCATCGAAGATATCGATAAGATTCTCGCCTTGGGTTATAACGGCCTTCGTAAACACCAGAAAACCGAGGATGAGCGCTTCCTCTACTGGTGCGATGTGAAAGGCGTCCTCGTCTGGAGTGAATTCCCGGCCACCTACCGGTATACCTCCAGAGCGGTCGATCGGATTACGCGGGAATGGCTGGAGATCGTTCAGCAGAACTACAATCACCCCTCGATCATTACCTGGGCTCCCTTCAATGAATCCTGGGGCATCGGCGGGATCGCCACGGAGCGCAAACCGCAGCAGTTCACTGAAGCGATTTATCACCTGACGAAAGCCCTGGACGACACACGGCCGGTCATCGTGAACGATGGTTGGGAACACACGGTTTCCGATATTATTACCCTTCACGACTACGTCCAAAACGGCCCGACGTTCGTAGAGCGTTATCACGAGCAGCTGGACCGGGTTTTGGCCAACGAGTTCTACTTCAACGGCCAGTGCAAAGCCTTCGCCGATGGCTACTCCTATAAAGGCCAACCGATCATCATCAGCGAATTCGGCGGGACGGCGATCGAGGGCGCGGATGGCTGGGGTTACGGCAATCACGTGAAGGACGAAGCCGAATTCCTCAAGCGCTTCGACGAGATGACGACGGCGATCAAGTCGCTGCCACGGGTCGCCGGTTACTGCTACACGCAGGTCAGCGATGTCCAGCAGGAGATTAACGGCTTGATGGACATGGAAAGAAACTATAAAGTCGATCCCGAGGCGATCCGCGAGATCAACGAGCGTTGGGTCGGAAAACTGAAATCTTAACTGCCGTAATACAGCGACTTTGATGAGAACACCGAATCTGCCGTGAGATCGATACCGAGCTCGCGGCAGATTTCTTCGTCGCCTTTGGCCGGTATCACCGTACAGTG
>CAZJTS010000197.1:0-3941 GCA_964548975.1 uncultured Fastidiosipila sp. | reverse complement strand
CTGAAAAAGGTTAAAGTAAACAAATAAGACATTTGTTCTGAACAGGAGAGAAGAGGAAGACAGCTCATTGTGAGCTGTTTTTCTCTTTTCCTGGATTTTCAGACTACACAAGTTTTAGCTTGTTAATGTGTTAGAGTACTATCCATAACGATTTGGGAGGCAGGGTCATGGCATTCTCAGTACTACTTCTAGCACATGTCGTCAATGATTTTCTTTTTCAGCCGGAGTTTCTGGTCAAGGCGAAAAGATTCAGTTCCAAGCACCTGTTTTTCCAAACCTATACCCTCGTGCATGTTCTGCTCTATTTGCTCCTGACTGTTTTCCTGAGCTTAATAGAGGGCGTGATGAGCCCCAGACTATTCCTCGCTGCGCTGATCGTCACGGTTCTGCATTATTTCATCGATTACTGGAAGAATCTTCAGCGCAATGTCTCAGCGTTTGTTTTTCTCTTCGATCAGTTCCTGCATATCGTCTCGATCATCCTGGCCTGTATTATCACAGGGCTTTGGCATATACCGCATAGCTGGACATCCATAATTCTGGCGTTCAAAGAGCGTAATCTGCCCTTGAGTGAACTGATGCAGGTGAATTATCTGCTGATTCTCTTTGTGACACTCATCTGGGGCTCCGGCTACTTCATCAAAACGGTGCTGTCGAGTAAGGATGGGCCACGTTACGCAGAAACGCTGGCTGAAGCGAGGAAAATCGTGCGTCGGGGTAGTTTCGTAGGCTACATGGAACGCATCATGATCCTGCTCTTTATCCTCAATGCCCAGTATCTGGCGATTGCCTTGATCCCAATCTTCAAAGCCCTGGTCCGCCGCGAGCAGCTGAAGCAGGAGGATTATGCGGAATACTTCCTTTATGACACGATGCTGAGCTTCACATGTGGGATTCTGTTGAGTTCGCTCTTTCGCTATTTCTTTCTGTACTAGCCATGCTTTTCCAGCGCCGACAGAGCTCCGCGGTGAGGTTGCTTCGTTGAAACGGCGTCATAAGATAGATGCCATCGGCGATATCTCGCACTGCATTCATAAGCTCGAAGGAGATCTCGGCTGCTAATTGCTCGCCCGCTTCTCGATCCAGTCCGGCATAGCGTTCGATGAGTTCATCGGGGATATCCATGCCACTTAACTCGTGTTTCATGAAGATACCGTTCTTGTAACTGACGATCGGCATGATGCCGGCCAAAAAGTAGACATTCTCGCCTAAGTCTGCTTTGGCCTGGACCAAATGCTCAATCGCCCTGGAGGTATAAATCGGCTGTGTCAGAAACAGGCGGGCGCCGGCCTCGACTTTGCGTTTGGCCTTGCGGAGTTCATTGGCGAAATTGTTGGCGTTGACATTGAAAGCCGCCGCCATGACGAAGGCCTGAGTCAAATCCTCATTCATCTCCTTCACATAACGCAGGAAACGCACGGAATCCGTGTTATAGACCCCCTTGATCTGCTGTCTCGCTTCCAGAGACAGCGGATCCCCTGTGACAATGAGGACTTGGTGAACACCCGAAGCGGCAAGGCCCAAGAGGAGCCCGTGTGAGGCATTGAGATTCCTGTCCCGGCAGGTGAGATGTGGCATCGTCGGAATTGCGAACGTATCCTGAATGCGAATCGCCATCAAAGAGCTGTCGATTCGCGCACGTCCGACGGGGTTATCGGCTATCGTAATGAGATCACAGCCGGCATCCCGGATTTTCCTAATCCCACGCAGATAACTGTCCACACGTTCGTGTACAGGTGAAACGAATACAACTGCGATGATTTTCTCGCCTCGGCTAAGGCGCAGGAACCAATCTCCCGGTCCGTCAGAGAGTGGACGCTTAGGCTGATCTACTTGAGCCGGCTTAGTACCGGGTGTGGCAGCTGAATAGAGGTTCGCCAGCGCTCGGATATCCTCCGGATTGGTCCCGCAACAACCGCTTAATTCTTCAGCCCCTTTATCCCAGGCAGGCTGTAAAGCCTTAGCGAAATACAAGGCATCCTTGATCGTCCGCTCACGGCCGATCTCGCGATCCGGCAAACCGGCATTGGGTGATAAATAGCGTAGTTTCGGAAAGTGGGCGAATTCTAGATAAAGCTGAGTCAGGTGTGTCGGCCCGAGCTCACAGTTGATGCCGGTCAGGTCAATTGAGTCGAGCTTTTCCGCCTCGGCCAGGAGTGATTCCAGTCGAGCACCGGACTGGGTAAAGCCGGCCGGGTTCGCCGAAAAACTTACGGTCACTCTTGATGTGCCCGTAGTCTTATGGATATACTCCAGAGTGGGAAGTAGGGCTTCCAGGCTATCCTGGGTCTCAAAAAGGAACTCTGTAGCACCGAGCGCCAAGAACTCACGCACCACAGCCAGGTACTCCTGCCGTGCCTGTAGAATACTACTATGGGTCATGCCTAGAGTACTGGGGCCAATATCTGCAACCAGAGTAATTGAGGCCTTGTTTGAAGCTTCTATGGCCTTATGAGCTAAGTCCCAGGCTGCCTTAATTGAATTCAGACAGAAGTCCAGATCTAAGCCGGAGGCTGAAGGCAAACAGGCAAAGGTATTCGTCTTTAACTTCTTGGCACCGGCGGAGATGTATTCTCGGTGAATTTCAGCTATCCGCTCAGGGTAACGGAGATTCGCTTCTTCCGGCAGCACCGTTTCCTCAGGGTAACGCTGGTGATAGTAGGTACCCATCGCACCATCATAAAGCATCATCGAACACCTCCCTGGCAAAACGCACGGAATCACCTGCATCACTACAGTAGCGATCTGCTCCGATCTCCCGGGCGTAGTCAGGCGTCAGGACAGCGCCGCCTACCATGATTCGGCAATCTGGCACCTCGGCTCTAATGAGTTTAATTGTATCCTCCATCGCTGATAGGGTAGAAGTCATCAGAGCGGAAAGCCCCACGAGTCTTGCTTTGTGCTGCCTGACTGCTTCCAGCACGTCGCCGGGTGGCACATCCTTACCCAGATCTTTGATCTCATAGCCATAGTTCTCCAGGATCGTCCGAACGATGTTTTTGCCGATATCGTGGATGTCACCTTCGACGGTCGCCAGGATGATCAGGGGTTTTTGTTCTAGCGTGTTGACCTGGGCTTTGGCCAAAGCCGAGCGTACCTCTCCAAAGGCAGTCTGCGCTGCCTTCGCTGATTGTAAGAGCTGAGGAAGGAAAATCTTACCTGAGGAAAAATCACTCCCGATACGGTCGAGCTCCGGGATCAGGACATCATTCACGAGCTTCAGTGGATCCATGTCCTTCAGGATGACACGCGCAAGATGTTTACTATCTTCATCAAGACCTGTGGCCAAAGCCGCCTTCAGCTGACTCAGCGGATCGTCGGTATGAAACTCACGAGTAGACGATTTTGTCTTGTGCTCGAAATACTTGAGGTAGTCCTTTTGAGCCGGATCAATATTGTGGAGCGCGTTATGGGTCAAAAGCACTTCCTGATAGGCTTTGCGTAAAGGATTCACTATGGCAAGGTTCAAGCCGGCAGCCAGGGCCTGAGCAAAGAAAATCTGATTCAGCTGATCTCTAGCCGGTAAGCCGAAGGACACGTTTGATAAACCAATGATCGTGTGAATGCCTAATTCATCTCGGATAGCCCGGATGGTGCGCAGGGTTTCGGCGGGCCCTTCGGGCTCTGCGGAAGCAGTCAGAACAAGGGCATCGGCAATGAGGTTGTGCTTGGCAATGCCGTAGGACTCTGCCTGCTGAATCATCTTTTTCAGAACCTGAATACGCTGCTCAGCAGTGCGGGGGATCCCTTCTTCGTCGATCGGCAGGAGAATCAGCATCGCGCCGTATTTCGCGGCCAAAGGCAAGATCCTCGCTAATACCGACGCTTTACCGGTCACCGAGTTGATAATCGGCTTTCCGTGACAGATTCTCAGACCGGCTTCGAGGACACGGGATTTATTGGAATCCAGTTGTAAGGGGAGATGACTCACCGACTGAACG
>CAZJTS010000196.1:3694-3963 GCA_964548975.1 uncultured Fastidiosipila sp. | reverse complement strand
TCAATACCGGACATGGCGGACAAGTAGATGATCGTGCCCCAGCCGATGCCCTTCCAGAGATTCGAAAAGCCGATAACCCCCCAGAAGAGATTGGCTTCTTGAAGGAAAATAATCGAGTTGTCGATCCAGCCTAAGTTCTTAAGTACGACGTTGATAATGCCGTCTGAAGCGAGTCCGTCCGCAACGATACCCGCTGCGACGACCCAGGACAGGAAATGTGGCAGGTACGAAATCGTCTGTACCGTACGTTTAAACAACCTTGCCTTGAC
>CAZJTS010000196.1:0-3684 GCA_964548975.1 uncultured Fastidiosipila sp. | reverse complement strand
AGAAGATCGCACCGACCGTTCCGAGTACCAAATTAATCAAACTCATGGAAACGGTGTTGCGCAGGACGCGGGTAAAGTCATCAACGAAAAACAAAGTCTTAAAATTCTCGAGTCCTACCCATTTTTGGTCGAAGATGTTTTTGATGCCGGGGCGATAGCGTTGGAAAGCCATAGTCCAGCCCCAAAGCGGCACATAATTGAAGATGATGACCAGAGCCAGAAACGGCAGGGACATCGCCAGGAGCTGCCACTGTTTGGTAAACAGAGTTACGACTTTTTCTGTAAAACTCATTTTCCTATATAACTGCATTGGCTTGTTGCGGCCTTTATTTTTCTTGCTCTGCTCCATGGTGGATCCTCACTTCAGTTAAATGGCAAAGCGATGTCAAAATATGTACCAGACATCGCTCTGTAAAACTATTTTCTACGTACGCTCGCTAGCGTCTACTCCGCGGACCAGTTGTCAATTCTCCACTGAACCTCTTCGTTGATAAAGTCGATCACGATACCGTAATTGGCTTTGTCATATTCTGTGACGAATTCGGCCCATTTGGTTTCGAAGTTCTCAGGTGTGGCCGTGATAACTGCAGGCAGCATCTGAACCTTGGTGTCGGAAGCCTTGGTATTCGCAATAGATTCCGGTGAACCATCAGGGATGTTGATCTGCCAGGTAGGATACCAGACCGGGTTCGGGGGCGGATTCAGATAGAATTCTGAGAAGGCCTTGAAGCCATAAGCATCCAGGAAGGTCTTGTCATAATCAGACAGGTTAGCATAGTACTCGTTGTAGTCGTTGCCGGGACCGTAGGCATTACCATCAGAGAAAGTGCCTTCGAGCTTCGGTGCATAGTCCAGGAACGCATTGAGCTTGTGCTTCAATGGCCAGGCAGAGTTGCGCTGTTCTTCACGCTGCTCTTCCGTACGATAGAAGATGCCATCATCACCGACCAGATACGCTTCGCCTTCGATACCCCAGCTGAGGTTCTTGGTCCACTCTTCTGTCGTGAGATCGTCCAGGAAGGTCATAATTCGGTCGACCTTGCTGTCATCGGTGGTCGTAAGCATGAAGCCGTTGCTGAGGTTGAGCACGGTCTGATCACGATAATATTCTGTGATGGATTCGTCATAGACGATTGGCAGAGATACATAGGTACGATTCTCTTTGCCAGCACTGACGAGAGCGGTATTTGCGCTGTTCATGTTCCACTTCTGGTCCATGGTGCCGAGCACGTTGCCGGCAGACAGCTTAGCAATGTACTGGTCATAGTTCATTGAAGCAGCTTCCTGGTCAAAGAGACCTTTGGCATTGACTTCATTGAGTTTCTGATAATACTTTTTGGCAATATCGGTGGTGGAAGGATCCATACCGGTTGCGGTTTCAAAATCCATAACAGCGTTGCCGTTATTCGGATGACCGGCCAGGAACTGCGGCGGGTTAACCAGACCAAAGTTTCTCCAGCCATCATTCAAGATCGTGTAACCGATAGTCGGTGCACCATCAATGGTAGGATACTACTCAGCATAGCGCTCGATCAGGTCAAAGTATTCGTCAAGTGTCTTGATCAGAGGATAGTCGAATTCTTCAAGTACGGCCTTCTGCAAGAACACACCGGTGCCCCAATGCTCCGTAATAACTTCGTCGTTATAGATAATTCCGAAGTTGGGCATGTAATACAGCTTGCCATCCTGCGGCGAACGCATCTTATTGTAATGAGGACCATAATGCTTATCCAGGTTCTCGTACTGCGGCAGCAGGTCATCCAGAGGACGGGCCCCGCCGTTATCGACTACACGCTGGTTGAATGGCATAAGGTCAGGATAATCGCCACCGGCGATCAAGATGCCGATACGCACGGATTCGTCACCGACCAGGTACTCAGCCTCGAGCGTTACACCGAGTTCTTCCTTCATCTTAGCGGCCATAGTATTGTCATCCGTAGGGATCTCACCACGGGCGTAATACACTTTGATCGTGACTTCTTCCGGCTTCGTCTCAACGACTTCGCTGGTCGTCTCACCGGGCTTGTTCTCCTCAGGCTTCTGTGTGGTGGTGCCACTGTCCGCCGGCTTCGCTGTGGTTGTGCCGGCTGTGTTGCCGCCGCAAGCCGCGAGAAGTGTTGCCGCCATCACTGCGCTGAGCGCTAGTGCTGTCAGTCTCTTTTTCATGCTGCTTCCTCCTGTTGATTGGATTCCGGCTCTATAATCCGAGCCAGTCTCCTAAAATTCTTGCTTTCGGCACTTGGCCGTCGGCTTCCTATGTGTTGATAGTAGCTGATTGAATTCCTTCTGACTTTTCAGTATTTGCACCAATCTGCGCTAATTTTGCTCAGTTTTTTCTCCGGGCTTGGTCAATTTACACCAAAGGTGCTATTACGAAATGGTCAAAACCGCTGTTTTCGAAGGATTTTTACACGCAAATATTGCGCCGTGAAAGCGGTTTTTTAAGCAAATAGAAGCCTGCTTTTCGGCTCTTTCTGGCTTTTTTTGGTTGTGTATCCTAGATAACCTGAGAGCCCCGGTTGTACTGGGTGATTTTAGTGGTTATTCAAATTCCTCTTTGAAGTAAACAGAAGTGTCAAAAGTTGCGGTAGGCTTGTGTCGCTGTAGTCAACCGCGCGGAGACGGTGGCTGGTCGTAGGCTGAGAGGCCCGGAAATGTCAACTTTCGCTGCTGTACGTCCTGCCCTCACAGACAGCGGCGATTGTTGCCTCAAATGAGCCTGAAAACGTCAACTTTTGCCGCTGTACGACCTGCCCTCGCAGACAGCGGCGAAAATTGCCAGCGCCGCTCACGAAGAAGACTTTGCACCGCCTTGGTACAAGCCTGCCAAGGCCAGGAACGAAAAGGCATAGAGGAAGTTGTCGTAATAGCGTCTTCTCCCCTCACGCAGTGGCGTATCCCAGAAGCGTCGCGCCAACACAGCCGTGTCCTCGTTTTGGCATAGCATATAGCTTGTCGCCAACGTAGCAAGCAGGCCGACGGGATGACGACTGTTGCGGCCGCCGTCGCTGCCATCGAGCTCGTAGCGCCGCAATTCGTCTGTCGGGATATCACGGAAGAAGGCCGCCAGGTTCTGCGCAGCCTCTGCCATCCAGTCTTCCGCCTCACGCCCGGGCCAGGTGCCGGCAAGTGCAATATTCAGGATCGTGCGGTAGGCATCACTGAAGAAATTATGGTGATCAGGAGCGTGAACAGGTCTGCCCTCGTTGTCACTATATTCAGGATTCATGCCGGTCTTGGGATGGAGACTCTTTGGCAGGTAACGCAACGAGGCCTGTTCGATCGCCAGCCAGCGTTCGCGGTCCACAGGGTCTGCGTAGTCGGCAAAACGATGATAGAAATGGGGTAAGTGATAGGAGGGATCGGTAAAGCCGGAACCCGCAACAAATTCAATGAGGTTGTTGTCTTGCCACAGCGGCGGGGCTTCACCCGGCTGGCGATGCAAAACATCTCGCAGGATCTTGCGTGCCCACTCACCATAGGCAAAATACGGCAGACCAAGCAGGCTTTCTGCGTCTCCTTCAGTCGAGCCGCCCCAACGCTCTTCTGCGAGGAGCAGGGCCATGGCAAAAAACTCTTCGCCGTCTGGTGCGGGGCCCTGGGCTCTGGGACTGCCGTCCAGCGGCACGGACCAGGCGAAGTAGCCACGGCAGGGGCCGTCGGTCAGGTACATGTGGCGCAAGT
>CAZJTS010000195.1:0-3972 GCA_964548975.1 uncultured Fastidiosipila sp. | reverse complement strand
AGCATTTTGAGCCCGCCTTTGGCCGAAGCATAGGCAGAGACAGTCTCGCGGCCGAGCTCACTCATCATGGAGCAGATGTTGATGATCTTGCCGTGGCCCTTCTCGATCATGTCGGGGATGACTGCCTTGGAGGTGATGAAGCAGGCGGTGAGGTCGACGTCAATGACGGCGCGGTAGTCCTCAACGGACATTTCGGTCATCGGAATGCGCTTGATCATGCCGGCATTGTTCACAAGGATGTCGACCGGGCCGCCCAGGTCCTTCTTGATCTGAGTTACCATGGCCTGAACTTCGCTTTCGACCGTGACATCACAGACATATCCGGTGACATCGGGATAGCCGGCGGCTTTGTAGTCATCCAGGCCCTGTTGAAGCGTTTCATCGTTCAAGGTGCAGACAACAACAGTCGCCCCTGCGTCATAAAGACCTGTGGCCAAAGCAAAGCCTATACCGTGTGTAGCACCTGTGACGAGGGCGATTTTCCCATCGAGACGGAAAGTATCCATAACTGCCATGTTTATTCCTCACTTTCGAGATTCAAAGATATACTTATTATACGTTAAAAAGATAATCCGAAAACCCTCTATTCTTGGCAAGAACCTAGGATATCTTAGCCATTCGCGCTTGCGAAGTCATAGTGCGCCTCATGGTTCAGGGCATGCTGCATGCTGAGGGTCTGATATTTCTTGGGTGTAACGCCAAGAGTTCTGGTAAAGGCGCGATGGAAATTCGAATAATCATTGAAGCCGCTCAACTTACAGGCATCCATCGCGCTTTCGCCGGTGTGAAGCAGGTTTTTGGCCACGCTGATCCGGCGAGCGGAGATGTACTTATTGATGGTGGTGCCGGTGAACTGGTTGAAGATTCGACATAGATAAGATTTGGACATGTAAAAACGCGCCGCAATGCCATCCAAGGTCAGATCATCGGCCAAATGCCGGTTGATGTAGTCCAAGACTTCTGCGGCCTTTTCGTCATAGACAAATACAGTCTTCTTCTCATCAGCGTTCTGCGCTTCGAGCATCTTCTGATTCAGGAAGAGCAGGAGTTCAATAAACGTCGCCGTCTCCTGTAGATCCTGGCCATAGCCGGACGCGGCGGACAGTTTCTGAATGAAAAACTGAAAAGTCGTCTGTGCGTCTTTGTCCAGGGATAAGCGATGACCTTCCTTATTCTCGAAGCACAGGGATAGATCGGTAGCGGGGGTAGAGAAGCGCTGAATAAACTCCGGATGGACACTGATGGAAATCCGCTCATGGCTGACTTCGTCAAGCTGAGTGACACAATGACTCTCAAACTGTTTAACGAAGAATACATCGCCGGGTTCGACGGGATAGCTCTCGGACTCAATCAGGAACTTTTTCGCGCCGGCGATCGAGAAGTAGATCTCATGTAGGTTATGCAGATGTAGATCGAAGGTCTTCTCCTCCGGCCTGAGACGGGCAATCGCAAATCGCCTATTCTCCAAACACTCCTCAACTGCAGCCTGACAATCATAATGCAGAATCATGCTGAACCTCCTCTGACTATTGATCACTATTCTACCGTCTTGTGTTCAAAAAGCAAAGTTTCCGCATCAGAACCATAGTTTCCTAGCAAATATTCAATCACATTTATGGTAGAATCAAGACATCACATCATTTATGAAAGAAGGTTATACGTAATGGATGTAAGATATTCAGCAAGTCCCAACGACGTCAAACGCTATACAACAGAAGAGATCAGAGAAGAATTCCTGATTACCGATCTCTATCAGCCGGACACCGTCCAGGCCGTTTACTCACATGTCGACCGCATGGTCACACTCGGCATTATGCCCGTGGATCAGGAGCTCTCAATCTCCGAAGGCATGGATGTCTGGAAGTCCTTCGGTACCGACTTTTTCCTCCAGCGCCGCGAAGTCGGCTTTTTCAACATCGGTCCGGATAGCCGAGGGCAGGTCACGGTAGACGGCACAACTTATGAGCTCGGCTACAAAGACTGTATTTACATTGCTATGGGGGCCAAAGACGTGACTTTCAAGAACCTCGGCGGCGATCAGGCACCTCGTTTCTACGGCATTTCCGCACCCGCCCACAGATCGACAGAAACCAAACTACTCACCATCGCCGACGCCCGCAAGAATCCCCAGGGCAGCGAAGAAACCGCTAATAAACGTGTGATCAATCAGTTCATTCATCCGGATGTCCTGGATACCTGTCAGCTGTCGATGGGTCTGACCGAGCTGGCCCCGGGTAGTGTCTGGAACACCATGCCCACCCACACTCACGAGCGCCGCATGGAGATCTATACGTATTTCGAAGTACCGGAGGATCAGGCGGTCTTCCATATGTTCGGCCAGGGCGACCAGACGCGTCATATTCTGATGCATAATTACGATGCCGTTATCAGCCCTTCCTGGAGCATTCACTCCGGCGTCGGCACATCGAATTACACCTTTATCTGGGCCATGGGCGGCGAAAACCTCGCCTTCGACGATATGGACCATATCAAGACTGAGGATATTCGGTAATCCGATTTATTTCTCTAAAAATAAAGACCGCTCCGGCCAAAAGTCGGGGCGGTTTTATATTGAACCCGTATTCCTGTATAACTTATATCTTCTCAACCCACTCGATAATCTTGGGCGGAACTACATAAGAGACAGGCACCGCGACCAACGTACTGATCAGCCACCCTTCCAGAAAGGCCCGTAGAAATTGCGGGCCAATTCCAATTGTCCACCAAGTCATCACCAGAGTCATCACGGCGGACATAACAATAGCTGTGATGACCGCAGCCAGCCACTGTTTCTTACGACTCATGCTGCTCGAACAACTGTATCTGATATCCGTCCGGATCTTTGAAAAACGAAAAGCTCACTCCGGGCGCTGGACTTAGCGGCCCCTGCACAAGATCATGGCCGCTCAGTTCCATAGCCTTCGTTGCATCCGCCAGATTCTCTGTCCGGAAACCCATCGATATACTCTCACCGGGCCTGATCTCCCGCTCCGGCTCGAAGATCAGCTCAACTTTCGCATCCTCTTCTCGCCCCAGCATCACAATGGTGCGCTCTGCTGTGTCCATGCGAGAGGCGATCGGCAGTTTCAGGAGCTCGTGATAGAAGCGCAGGCTTCGCGCCAGATCTGCCACATAGATAGTCGTCCAGGACAATTTCATAACATCTCCTTAGAAGTTGAATCTTTCTTTGATTTGCGGGATCGCCTCGTCTTTGGCCGCTTCGATCAGGAAGTCCAGCCAAGGTTTCTCCTCGGCCAAAGCCAAGATCGTGCGATAATCCATCTCTCCCTGGGCGGCAGGACGATCCACTTTCCGCTCGCCCTCATACACATAATCCTTGATATGCACGGCGCAGATCAGGTGCCCGAGCCGATCCACGAAATCCTGCCACATCGCCTCGCGCTCAGGTGTATTCTCCTGCGTGAGCAGGTTCACGGGATCGAATATCACGCGGATATTCGGGCTCGGCACAGCTTCGAGCAAAGCCTCCATACGGTCGGCATCATAGATCGTGTGCCCGGCAACCGGCTCAATCGCGACACAGACCCCCAGTTTCTCAGCCACATCTACAATCGTACGCAGATTCTGCACCACCGCTGTGAAAGCCGTGTTGTATAGTGGATCATCCGGAGCAATGTGACCGGTTTCCGTGCCGATCACCGGGAAGCCGGCCCAGCTGGCCAAAAGCATGTGATTAATATACTTCTCAATAACCTCCTCACGGCGGTTTTCATGAGCATGGAGATCGAAGTAGGATCCGAGAAGCGCCACACGGATGTCATACTTATCCAGGAGTTCTCTCAGATGCGCGGCATAGCCCGGCGAAAGCTCTGAGCCTCTATACTGAAGGGACTTCGTGGGCGCGAGCTGGATGGATCGGAAGCCCTGCCCCTGAATAGTACTCAGTACGTCTTCGAATGACTCCCCACCGGCATCGTGGGCACGTCTACCCCAGCTAATATTCATATACAC
>CAZJTS010000194.1:618-4013 GCA_964548975.1 uncultured Fastidiosipila sp. | reverse complement strand
CGGTTTTCGACGATGTCGCGGAGGTGGTTGTTCCCGACTTTGCCCAGCTCTTCGATAGAGACTTCGAATGGCAGGAAACCGCCGCGGTGCTCTGTGACCTTCCGGCCATTGACATAGACACGCGCGTGATGGGTCACGCTCCCGAAGCGCAGCACGAGGCGCTCGGCGAGCATGGCCAGGGTCACGGAGAACTCACACTCATAGATCACCTCGCCTACGTAATCTCGGAGGGCGTGTTCGGTGGAGAGGTCGTTGAAGGCGGAAGGCACGGGCATCGTGAGCACCTCGGCCAAAGCACAGTCATCACGAGCGTCCGGTGCTTTGCGCGCAAAGCGCCACAAGCCATCCAAACTGATTACCATTCTGCTTTCACTACTTTGAGGGTATAACATACGTGCTCCTTAAGGTTTTCTCTAATTTTAGTGCTTAAGTGTGAACAGCAACAGGGTATTTTCTATTCCCCCCTTGACAACTATATCGTCGGTCGATATAGTAACTATATCGGTAGTCGATATATCGTCACGCAATATAAGGAGGTTTACCACATGGAGGCTGTTGTACTGACAGAAGCGTACTACTACATACTTCTGTCATTATTCAAGCCACTGCATGGCTACGGCATCATGCAGAAGGTTGAAGAGATGAGTCATGGCCGAGTCACATTGGCCGCAGGTACATTGTATGGTGCGCTCAGTGCTTTGAGCGATCGCGGGTGGATCAATCAACTGGCGGTGGCTAAGGACAGTCGGCGAAAAGCCTATCAAATTACCAAAGACGGTCGTGCTGTCATACTTAATGAGCTGGATCGCCTGGAGGAACTTGTTACCAACGGAAAAGAAATAATTGGAGGAGAGGACAAATGAAAACAGTCTGGAAACTCACACTGGCCTATAACTATGAAAAAGAAGAAGCGTGGCTGAATGAAATGTCCCAAAAAGGCTACCAGCTTCACAAACCGGGACTCTTCCGCTTTCAATTCACGGAAGGCGAACCGGGCAAATACCAGTATGCTTTGGAATATCTCGATGCGAGCGGCGATAAGATGAAAGACTATTTTGCCTTCCTGGAAGACACCGGAATTGAGATCATCAGCCAAATAAACAATTGGGCCTATTACCGTAAACTCAATGACGGCAAACCTTTCGAGATATTCAACGATGCACAATCCAAAATAGAGCATTTCAAACGCATTATGACACTGATCCTCATCCTATTATTTCTGAATGGGTGGTTCATGATCGACTCCTGGATTCGTTTTGCCGGAGGAGAACGCAATGTTTTCACGATTATCCTCGTTGTTCTGCTGACATTTGTTGTGGCCGTATTAGCTTATAGTGCTCTACGTGTCTTACAAAAGATCAAACACATACGCCAGAGCAGAGCCGGACACTAGCCCGGTCCAGACAGAATTTCAACGATCAGTTATGCTAAAGACCAATGTCAAGAAAGGATCCCTCTTATGACTAACAATAGCCCTATTAAAACTATCGAAAAACTCCAAACCCCGTTTCAAACCCTCGATCCCTACATCATCACCGTGCACCATGTGGATTATTACCCCGAGGGTGACGGCGCTCTCGGTCCGGCGACTCAAGAAGGTCGCGGCGAGGACGGCGAAGGCGTCGAGATGAAGCCCGGCACCTGGCACATGTATTATGGCAAGAAAATTCCCGGCTTCCCTGCCCACCCGCACCGCGGTTTCGAGACGGTGACCGTCGTCCAGCAGGGCTTCATCGACCACAGCGATACCGCCGGCAATCAGGGGCGTTATGGTGATGGCGATGTCCAGTGGATGACCGCCGGCTCCGGCATGCAGCATTCCGAGATGTTTCCCCTGATCAATGAAGATAGCAAGAACACCTGCGAACTTTACCAGATTTGGCTGAATCTGCCGCCTGAGAAGAAGATGGTCGAGCCAGCCTATAAGATGCTCTGGGCGAAGGATATCCCAGTGCGTGAGACGGGTGAGGGTCGGGCTTTGGCCAAAGTCAAGGTCGTCGCCGGTCCCGGCGCCGTCCCCCCTGCCCCCGACTCGTGGGCCGCAGACCCGGCCAACCACGTGGCCATCTGGGTGATTAACCTCGCTCCGGGTGCGGAAGTCACCCTACCTGCGGTCAGCGAAACATTGAATCGTGCTATTTACTTGACAGAGGGTCCGGCCGCAGAAATCGCTTCAACTGAGTTACCTGAGGGCCACATGGCCATCCTCAAGGGCGACGTCGAATGCCTGGTGAAAAACGCTACAGACTCAGAAATTGAACTTCTGCTCCTGGACGGTGAGCCGATCGGCGCGCCGGTCTATCCGGAAGGCGCGGCACCCTTCGTCATGAATACAAAGGAAGAAATTCAGGAAACCTACAAGGAGTTCCGCGAGACACAGTTCGGCGGCTGGCCTTTTGATACTTTGGAGCCCACAGCTCCCAAAGATGCCGGACGCTTCGCCAACGGCAGTCTGAACTAAGGTACCCGCAAGACGCGCATCGCGTTCAGTACAGCGAGAACGGCCACGCCCACATCTGCGAACACCGCTTCCCACATCGTTGCGAGGCCGCCCGCACCGAGGATGAGCACGATGCCTTTGACCGCGAAGGCCAGAATGATGTTCTGCCAGACGATCCGCCGCGTGCGTCGGGCGATCCTAATGGCCTCCACGAGCTTCGTGGGTTCATCGGTCATGAGGACCACGTCCGCTGCTTCGATGGCTGCGTCAGAACCCAGGCCACCCATCGCAACACCCACATCTGCCCTGGCCAAAGCCGGGGCATCATTTATACCATCACCGACATAGACGACCGTGCTTTTGGGCGGGCGCTCCGCCAGTATCGCTTCCAATTGCGCCACCTTTTGATCCGGCAGCAGATCCGCAAACACGGTGTCGATGCCCAGCATCTGCCCGATGCTGGACCCCACCGCCTGCTTGTCACCGGTGAGCATAACCGTCCGCTTGACGCCCTCGGCTTTCAGGCCGCTAACCGCCCGGGCAGCATCGGCCTTGAGATCGTCGGCGATCAGAATTGAGCCAATAAAGCTGCTGTCAACAGCCACGTAAATCACAGTCCCGAGCCCATCAAGCTCGGTGAAAGGGATCTGCCGACTCTCCAGCAGTCGGGCGTTACCCGCGAGAATCTCACGCCCATCGACGACAGCGCGTAACCCCAGCCCAGCCAGTTCCTCGAAGTCCGTAATCCTCGCGGGATCAATCTCCTGCCCCCAAGCCTGAAGGACCGAGGCGCCGATGGGATGCGTCGAGTGGTACTCGGCTAGAGCCGCCGCTTCCAACAATTCATCTGCGGATACACCGGCGGGCGCGAGTTCCGCAACATCGAACACGCCCTTAGTAAGCGTGCCGGTCTTATCGAAGACGACCGTATCAATGTGGTTCAAGGCCTCCAGGT
>CAZJTS010000194.1:0-608 GCA_964548975.1 uncultured Fastidiosipila sp. | reverse complement strand
GCCGCCTTTCACCAGGATGCCTTTGCGCGATGCGCCGCCGATGCCGCCGAAAAAGCCCAAAGGAATGGAAATCACGAGCGCACAGGGACAGGAAATTACCAGGAAGATCAGAGCCCGATAGACCCAATCTGCGAATGTGGCTCCCGGCACAAGCAAAGGCGGAAGCACAGCCAGAAGCACGGCCGCCCCCACAACGATCGGTGTATAGACCCTGGAAAAACGGGTAATAAACTTCTCCGTCGGGGCTTTCCTATTAGACGCATCCTCAACCAGCGCCAGAATTCTCGCCACAGTTGAGTCACTGTAGGCCTTCGTCACACGCACCAGCAGGAGCCCGCTCGTATTGATGAATCCACCGAAAACTTCATCGCCCGGCCCCACTTCTCTCGGCAGCGATTCACCCGTAAGTGCCGAAGTATTTACGAAGGACCTACCCTCCACTACAACCGCATCGAGCGGGATTTTTTCGCCGGCTCTGACGACCAGCACATCATCGATCCTGACGGTTTCAGGCAGGACGGTCCGTATGTCATCCCCCTGCTTGAGATTTGCATAATCAGGCCGGATGTCCATCAGGTCGGCGATGGACCGCCTTGACCGCCGGACGG
>CAZJTS010000193.1:0-4077 GCA_964548975.1 uncultured Fastidiosipila sp. | reverse complement strand
GCGATTGGCGGATTGGCCAAATCCATCGGCCTGTCCTCAATACCCGCAATCTCGCGGATGCGACCGGCGATATGGATACCCTGCCGTGCCAGGATCTGCTTACAGATCGCCCCGGCGAAGGTCAGCCCGGCGGTCACTCGCCCTGAGAAATGCCCGCTCCCCCGGGGGTCCGCAGCGCCCAGATAACGCGCGCTTCCGGTCAGGTCAGCGTGCCCGGGCCGGGGGACATTACGCAGGCTCTCGTAGTCCGCCGACCTAGTATCCTGATTCTTGATCAGACAGGTTAGAGGCGTCCCGGTCGTGCGGCGCTTATACATGCCGGACAGCACCTGAGGCAGGTCCATCTCTTTACGGGGCGTGGACCAGGGCGTATGCCCGGGCGCACGCCGCTTCATAAACGCTTTGACTTCATCCAGATTGATCGCCTGTCCCGGCGGCAGATTATCCAGCACAGCCCCGATCCCGCTGCCGTGCGATTCACCGAACAGACTCAGATGTAAATACTGACCCCAGTAAGAACTCATAAGACACCTCGCTTCCAAGTATTGCCCATTTTACCAGACCCGCCGGCTAGCCTCTTTAACCTAAGCCTCCAGTTTCGCCCCTAAACGTTCCATTTCCTTATAGAAAGTTGGATAGGATTTCGCGATGGCAGAGGCCCGCTCCAGAACAGATTCACCATCGGCAACCGTGGCCGCAATCGCCCCGACCATCGCCAGCCGGTGATCGCCGTAGCTTTCGAGTTTTGCCGCGCGGAACCCATCAGCACCCACGATCTCCAGATAATCCTCACCGCTCCTCGTCTCCACGCCCAAGCGTCCCAGCAGATTCTCCGTAACCGCCAGGCGATCGCTCTCCTTGATCCGCAGCCTCGACGCGTTCTCCAGCCGGGTGACTTTGCCCACACCTGCCCTTGCGGCCGCGACGGCCAAAGCCGGGAACAGATCCGGCACCTGGGACACATCGATCACCGGGTTCGCCTCAGTCCTGAGCCGCTCCAGGAGCTCCGGATAAACCCGGTCCCCCTGCAAACTGGAAGGATTCATGCCCTTCACCCGGACATCCTGCCCGAGAAACTCGGCCAGATACCAGAACGCCGCCTGCGAGTAATCACGCTCGATCGTCAACGGTTCTTCCGGCAACACAAGCCCTCCGACCGGCGTCACTTCATAGGTCAGAAGACCGTCCGTTTCAGAAACTGCTATGTTTTGGCCAAAGCTCCTCAATGCATCAAGCGTCAAGTCCACATAAGCGGCGGACTCCAGAGGCGTCGTCAGAGTCAATGTCGAAGGTCCGTCCAGCAGCACCAAGGCCATCAGTATCCCGGTAATATATTGCGAACTGCTGTCGCCCGGAATCCGATAAGCGCCCGGCCAGAGCTTACCCCTCACCGTCAACGGCAGATACTTGCCCTCCGGGAAACTGAGCTCAGCCCCATGCGGACTCAGCGCCTCCCTGTAGAGGTCCAGCGGCCGCTCAGGCAGCCGCCCCTTCCCCGTGAATCGCGCGTTCACCCCCAGGGCCAAAGCCAAAGGAATCAAAAAACGCACCGTCGAACCGGACTCCTGGCAGTCCAGGGTCAAAACCTCGCCCGGCGCGGCTTGAATCAGCTTGCGGATATTCTCCGTTGTCGTGCGAATATCGACAGACAGGGCGTCCTTATAATTCGTCAGATACTTCGTGAAGTCTGCTTCCCCGGTGGCCAGAGCCGTGCAAAGAATCAGGCGGTGGGCCTCGCTCTTAGATGGCGGTGGCCAGATTTCGCCCCGTAGCTCCGATGCCGAGATCCGAAGCATTTCCGGGAGCGCCTCCACAAAAAGGAAATCCTGCAAACTTTCGGCCAGCTTCTGCAGATCCTCATCGCTGATCCAGTTGATAATGGGCTGGCCCAGACCTTCCAGCAGCACGAACTTCGTGCCCTTACCCTGGCGTTTTTTATCCGCGACGATTTCTGGTAAGACGTCCGAGAGCTTAAGCTCCGTCGTAGTCGGCAGCTGCCAACGCTTCAGAACTTGGAGCAGTCTGGGCAGAATATCCGCTGGTGTGACGCCGAGTGTTTCGCCCAGGCGCAGGGTGGCGATCAGGCCGAGTCCGACGCCTTCACCATGAAGGTAGCGCGTATAACCGCCTGCTTTCTCCAGCGCGTGTCCCACCGTGTGGCCCAGATTGAGGAAAGCGCGCACGCTCTGTTCTCGCTCGTCAGCCTCGACGATATCGGCTTTTTGCTGTACACATTGGGCAATTATTTCTTCCGAAGGCGGGGCCAAAGGCAAGCCCTCAATCGCCGCGAAACTCTCCGGACTGTCGAGCAAGCCGTATTTAATCACTTCCGCCATACCGCTCGCCAGCTGCGCCGGCGGCAGAGTCTGCAAAGTATCCGTATCAACCAGAACGAGCGCCGGTTGTTTGAAGGCACCGATCAGGTTTTTGCCATAGGGCGTGTCGATCCCGGTCTTGCCGCCCACCGAGGAATCGACCTGCGCCAAAAGCGTGGTCGGAATCTGTATATATGGGATCCCCCGCATATAAGTTGCGGCCGCAAAGCCGCATAGGTCACCGACCACGCCGCCCCCCAGGGCCACCATTTGGCAGCTGCGGGTCAGCCCCGCCTGAAAGGCCGCTTCATGGATCAAGCCCAGTGTAAAGGCGGTTTTCGACGCCTCCCCCGCCGGAAACACAATAGCTTCCACCCGATAACCCAACGCCTCAAGCCCGGCGGTGACCGTTTCACCGTAGAGTGGATAGGTATTGTCGTCGGCCACGAGCAAGACCGCGGCATCCTGAGCTTCAGGCCGGGGATAATGCGCGTCGAGCTGCCCGAGCAGCCCCGCCCCGATCAGGACCTGATAAGCCTCATCGCGTGTTTTCACCTCTACCCGTCTCATATTTCCCTCATTCCTAATGCCGCCAGCAATCCTTGAACAACAGCCTCCGCCCCCGGATCGCCGTCGACCGTGAGATCCGCGGCCGCTTGGTAGAGCGGTTGCCGCCGGTCATATAGCGCTTCGATATCAGCTCTAGCCTGATTCAGGAGCGGCCGTTCTTCGCCCTCGTTCCTCGCCAGGCAGCTTTCGAGTGACGTATCCAGATAGATGATCAGGCCGTTGGCCTTACGGACGACCGCCTCAGCATCTTCCTGGACCAGGCAGCCTCCGCCGGTCGCCAGCACCATCGAGCCCTCTTGCTCCAGCAATTCTTCCAGCAGGGCGCGTTCCCGGCGCCGGAATTCCGCTTCACCCACTGTCTCAAATTGTGTCTTTATCGCACCATAGCGCGTGACGAGTTCGTCATCCAGGTCTTTATAGGGCAGGTCAAAGGCTTTGGCCAAAGCCCGGCCCGCCAGACTCTTCCCGGAACCCATAAACCCCGTCAGTACCAGCTTCACCGGATACTCCTTATAGAGCACCGCCGCCAGGGACTGCTCGAGCGCCGACCAATCCTCCGGGAAGTCCACCTCCGGGAGCCAGATCCGGTTCGCAGCGACCGCCTGGCGAATCAGCATCGGCAAACCGGCGACCGCCTTGACCCCACGGCTTCGGGCCAAAAGAATCAATCTCGTCGCCACCGGGTTATAGATGGCGTCAAACACACCCTCGATCTCCGGCGCCGCCAGGAGCCTCAGATACTCGGATTTCGGCAAAGGCAAGCCTGCGCATTCCGGCCACATCCCGATCGGGGTGCCGTTGAGAATGTAGTTGTAATACCCGTCCTCGGCCTCCGTTGCGAAGTCGCAGTCCGGATAGGCTTGTTTCAGCTCGCTGAGCCAGGCTTTGGCCGACGCAGGCTGACGGGTCCGAAAAACAACCCGGCGAGCCCCCGCCCCGGCGACACAGTGGGCAAAGGTATGGGAAACGCCACCCGTGCCGAGAATCAGGACCGAGCGGCCCCGGTAATCAAACCCCGTCGCCATAAAGCCCGCGGCATCCGTATTGTAGCCGCGCTTCTCATGGACGGTATTCACAGCGCCGTAGAGCCGGGCCTCGGGGCTCAGCGCCTCGAGATAGGGAATCACGGCTTGTTTGTGTGGAATGGTAATGTTGAAGCCATCGAGCGCCAGCAGTGCCGGCATCTGCTCGG
>CAZJTS010000192.1:0-4086 GCA_964548975.1 uncultured Fastidiosipila sp. | reverse complement strand
ATTGTCATGCAGTATGCAGACCAAAGGAGGAATTGAGTATAGCTTCTAACAGAAAAGGCCCTACAAACCCGACGAACCAGGAGATTCGTTTCCCGCAGATCAGACTGATCAATGAAGAGGGAACGATGGTGGGTGTCGTCCCCCGTGAACAGGCACTTGCCATGGCCGAGAGCGCAGGTATGGACCTGGTGCTGATCAGTGCCAATGTGGATAATCCGGTTGCCCGCATCATGGATTACGGGAAGTACCAGTACGAACAGTCGAAACGTGAGAAAGAGGCCAAGAAGGCACAGAAGACGATCGAAGTGAAAGAAGTCGGTTTGAAACTGACCACAGACGTTCATGACTTCGACGTAAAAGTTCGTAGAGCCTTAAGCTTTTTAGAAGAAGGAAACAGAGTTAAGGTCAATATCCGTTTCCGCGGCCGTGAAATGACCCATACCAATCAGGGCTATGATGTGATGGAGCGTTTCGCAGAAAGCTGCAAGGAAGTGTCGGATATTGATAGACCTCCCCGTATGGAAGGTCGGAACATGGTCATGTACCTGGCGCCGACGAAGAAATAAGTGACTAATATTCATCCCGATGAATATGTCGATAGATAAGAGAAACCTAGGAATAAAGAGGAGATAATACAATGCCTAAGCAAAAAACACATTCAGCTGCCTCCAAGAGATTCAAATTTTCGGGCAGTGGTAAACCCATTCGCTCCCGTGGAGCCAAGAAGCACAAAGCCACCTGCAAGACTACGAAGCAAAAACGTAATCTGCGCGGTGTGACCGTTGCATCTAATGCTGACAAGAAGCGTATCGAAAAATTACTGCCCTACGGCAATTAAGGGAGTGGAGGATTAAGAAATGGCAAGAGTAAAAAGAGGCGTAACCGCCCGCGCAAGACATAAGAAAATCCTGTATTTGGCCAAGGGCTATTACGGACATAAGAGCAAACTGTTCAAGGTTGCAAACCAGCAGGTGATGAAATCACTGGCATATGCATACCGTGACCGTAAGCGCAAAAAGAGAGATTTCCGCAGACTGTGGATCACCCGTATCAACGCGGCTTGCCGCCTCAACGGTCTGTCCTACAGCCGATTCATCAACGGTCTGAACAAGGCCGGTGTGACCCTGGACCGTAAGATCCTGGCTGACATCGCTGTCAACGATCCGACCAGCTTCACAGCTATCGTAGAGACGGCCAAAGCCGCACTCTGAGATACGCTATAGCAAGAAAGAACAACGCCTCGCTAATTTAGCGGGGCTTCTTGATTTGAGGGACAATGGCGGAACTACTGAGCAGTCGTAAGAATCGCAAGATCAAACAGCTTCTGGATGCCAAGCGAGGCAAAGGGAGCTGGGCTGACCACTGCCTGCCTGAAGGCGTAAGACTCTGTGCCGAAGCTGTTCGTGCGGGACTGGAAGTGGAAGCTGTTTTCTTTACAAGCGCTTTCACCGAAGCTGAAGTCAGAGCATATGGGACTGAGCACACTGAGTATTATCTGGTCGAGCCGGCGCTCTTTCGCGAGTTGGCCGACACCCGCAGTCCCCAGGGGCTTCTCCTGGTCTGTACACCTCCGACGGTTGGTGACCTGTCAGCTTTAACGGCGCAATTTCAGGCCCGCCCACGTCTGAATCTGCTTGTCCTCGAGTCCCTTCAGGACCCGGGCAATACCGGTACCATAATCAGGACGGCGCATGCGCTGGGCTATGATGCTGTCGTTCTCTGCGGTTCGGTAGCAAACCCCTATAGGAGCAAGGTCTTACGCGCATCGATGGGCTCGGTTTTTCATCTGCCCTTGTACAAGGAAAATGAGAGTTCTAAAATGCTTCAATGGTGTAAAGACGAGAAGGTCTCAGTACTGGCGGCAGCCCTGGACGGTCAGAGTGTCAAGGACTACATGCCGGATCCTCGTTTGAGCCTCTGGATTGGTAACGAAGGCAATGGTTTGTCGCCTGAAGTTCTGGACTTGGCCACAGCGAAACTGACTATCCCGATGCCGGGTGGTGCAGAATCACTGAACGCCGCGACAGCCGCCGGCATTCTGCTCTATCGACTGAAAGAAGTAGATTTCTAAACCGTTCTCTCCGGAGAACCCGTCACATTAAGGATGGCAGGAACATGGAAATAATGATCGTAGGAGCCGGACGCGTCGGTTCCAATCTGGCAGAGATCCTCATGGACGCCGGCGAAGATATCACTATAGTCGAAGCGAACCCGGAGAACCTAGCCAAAGTCGCGCATCTCGACTGTACCCAGATTCAAGGTGTACCGATCGAAAGAGCTGTACTGGAAAAAGCCGGAATCCAGAATGTCGAAGCCGTGCTCTGCATGACCGATAATGAAAATATGAACGTCATGGTCGGCCAGATCGCTGTCAAACTCTACAATGTCAATCAGGTCATCGTGCGGATCTTCAATCCGGGGAATGAGACAGCCTATCAGGCTCTGGGGCTCCAGACGATCTGTTCGACGTCCATGACTTTGGCCAAAACCCTGTCCGTGCTGGGACTCTCCCAGTCTGAGGACCTCACGTCCGTGCTCGGCTACCCGATCCGCTACGACCTCAGAGAAGTCACGGCGTCATGGGAAGGCAAAACCGTGGCGGAAGTCGAGCAGCGAATGAAGTTACATGTTCTGGCGATCGCCAGCGATGATATGCTCCGTCTGGTCGCTCGGGATTATGTTTTCACACGAGGTGAACACGTCATTCTGGTCACTCTACCGGATGAGGACAAGGAGGATCGCGAATGAAGAAGATCATTGTCATCGGGGGCGATAAGCTGGGCTATCACCTGATCGCTCTTTTGAGTGAGGAAGATAATTACGATATTCGTGTGATCGATATCAGATTGCCGGTCTGCGAGAGAATCGCTAATGATTTTGATGTGCAGGTCTTTCATGGAGACGGCACGAATGTCGACATTCTGGAGCGCGCGGGGACAGCGGATGCTGATGTCCTGATTTCCTTGACCGGCAGTGATGAATCGAATCTGGTTGCCTGTCAACTCGCGAAACTGCGTTTCGATATTGCGCTGACTATTGCGAAAGTGAATAATCCCCGCAATGCGCCCGTGCTGAAAATACTGGGTGTGGATCGACTCTTCTCCAGTACACAACTGATCGCTCAGATGATCGATCAGGAAGTGGCGTATAGCGGTATGACTCTGGCCTATAACATCCCCGGAAACACCAAGGCCATCGTGAGTGTGCCGGTCCATCCTCAGAGCCCCGCCCACGGCCAAACGCTCGCGGAGTACGACTTCGTGGGTGACAGTCGAGTGGTGCTCGTCACCAGAGGTAACGGCGAAGTCATCATACCGACCGGTGATCTGCGCATGCAAGGCGGCGATGCCTTGCTGATGGTCTGCGATCAGAAGGACTTTGAGTCGATCTGGCTGACATTTATCCGGCCGGATCTGAAGGATAAGGCGGAGTAAGGTGCCTGAAAATGAGTAAAGAACCCCTCGATGCTGAAGCTAGGCAAACCCCTCAAGCCAAACCTCAGGAGAAAACGGAAATACCAAAAGCGAAGGCCATTCGGCCGGTAGATCCCTTGCTTCCGGAAGAGGAAGAGGAGGAGCACGTCGACTCTGCGGTTCTATCAAGGAAACCCAAACCCGATCTCGTAGGATCTGTCGATGACAAACATATGCGTGAGCATATGGGAACCCAGCATCAGCTCAATTATGTCTCTGATGAAAAGGTCAAGCAGGAACAGGGCTTCAATGTTGTGAGCTGGGTTTTGGCCAGTCCGGTCAGGCTCATCGTGGTCAGCTTCCTATTACTTATATTCCTCGGCAGTCTCTTATTGTCCTTGCCGATCGCATCCTCCGGAGGTGTCTGGACCTCCTACCTGACAACGCTCTTTACCTCAACATCCGCCGTTACGGTGACGGGTCTCATCTTGCAGGATACGGCGCTCTACTGGTCGAGCTTCGGCCACGCGGTCATCATCGGTTTGATTCAGTTGGGGGGTATCGGCCTGATTACGGTAGTGGCCGCCTTCTTCTCGATCAGTAGAAAACGCATGAATTCACGCATGCTGAGAGCCGTTCAGGATAGGACCGGGAGTAACTCAGCGACGGAAGT
>CAZJTS010000191.1:394-4110 GCA_964548975.1 uncultured Fastidiosipila sp. | reverse complement strand
ATGAAGACAAACCGCTCACCGTGACACATCCGGATGTTACCCGCTACTTCATGACCATCCCTGAAGCCTGCCAGCTTGTCCTGCAAGCCGGCGGTATCGGCCGGGCAGGCGAGGTTCTCATCCTGGACATGGGGGAGCCGGTCAGCATCCTGGAGATCGCCCAGCGCATGATCGCAATGTCTGGGAAAAACATTGAAGTCGTCTTCACCGGACTCCGTGAGGGAGAGAAGCTCCACGAGGAACTCATCGGGGAGGGGGAGCGGGAAGACAGGCCCTTCCACCCGAAGATCTCCCACGCGGATGTGAATCTTCTCGCTCCGGAAAATCTGAATAGGAACAGTTTCATGGCAAAGTCAGGGAAAACTGAAAATCCGGTACGGCTGGAGGTAAAAACCCGATGACCTCAAACCTCTGGACAGTAGTGATCTTAGCGGGGGCCTTAACTCTGTTTTCACCCTTCATTTGGCGACGATTGCTGACGCATGCGGGAGTTCTCGACGTTCCGAATCATCGTTCTTCCCATTCGATGCCAACTTTACGAGGCGGAGGAATAGCCCCACTCGTTTCAATGTTTTCTGGCGGGTTAATAGTCGCGGTGTTAATCAGTGATGAAACAAGGTGGCATGTAGTCTCCGTCATTATCGCCGCATCCTTCGTTGCTATTCTCGGACTAGTCGAGGACATCTGGGGCCTGCCAGTCAAGATTCGTGCCGGGTTTCAACTCTTGACCGGTCTGATATTTGCCGTCAGCATGAGCTGGCTTACCGAAAGCAATTGGGTCTGGATACCATTGGCTGCCATATTCTTTACTGCGAATGTCAACTTCACAAATTTCATGGATGGGATCAACGGCATATCTAGTCTCCACGGCTTCGTAGTGGGCTTAGCCTTTGCCTGGATAGGCCACTTTGAAGGGCAGTTATGGCTCACGACACTTGGGCTGTTGAATGCTGCTGCATTTGTAACATTTCTTCCTTGGAACTTACTCCCGCCAGGAATGTTTTTAGGAGATGTGGGGAGCTACTTGCTCGGGGGTATGAACGCAGCAATGTCGATCGCCGCATTATTGGTTGGTGTTAATCCGATCATGGCATTGGCGCCGCTCTGTATTTACTGGACTGACACTATATCGACGCTCATTAGACGCCTGCTGCGAAAAGATCCAATCTTCAAAGCACACCGAGAACACATATATCAGCAGCTTACCGAACACCGGTTATCGCATACTTCAGTTGCTCTGATCGTAGCGACTTTCTCGGCGCTCGCGTGCCTTGCTGGGCTTGCAACTACAATTAGAGAGCCTTACACACTGGCGGTCGCACTCTTAGCGCTAGCAACGCTTGTCTTCGTCTATTTGGCCCTGCCATCTTTGGCTGCTAGAAGAAAGGTCTCAACATCATGAGGATATTAGTAACGGGTGCGAATGGGTTCGTGGGCCGGCACTTAATTGAGGATTTATCTCACTCTCACTATGTAAAAGCAGTGACGAGGCGCGAAAGTAATGAGATTCCTGCAAAGGAGCACCTCATCGTTCCTGAAATAGGTGGATCGACGGACTGGAATGGAATGTTGAGCGACATAGATGTTGTTATTCATCTAGCCGCTCGGGTTCACGTCATGCAAGAGACCGCAGAAAATCCTTTAGCGCAGTTTCGGGAAGTCAATGTAAACGGCACTCGCAATCTAGCGGAAGCCGCGGCGAGACAAGGAGTAAAGAGATTCGTATTTCTGAGCTCTATAAAGGTGCATGGAGAAGGTTCGCCTGGTCGCCCATACTCAGCGGAAGATGTCGCCTCTCCTTCGGATCCATACGGAGTATCGAAATGGGAAGCTGAAGAAGCCCTCAGGAAGGTAAGCGAAGAAACAGGGCTTCAGATTGTAGTATTGCGGCCCACTGTGATCTATGGGCCAGGGGTCAAGGGAAATATTCACCGGATCATTCGTTTAGTCAGTACCGGATTGCCGTTGCCTTTTGGGGCTGTGAACAATAGAAGAAGCATGATTTCCGTGGCGAACCTCGTGAAGTGGATCCAACGAGCGGTTGTTGACATTCAGCTCCCTAAAGGCCCAGTATTAGTGGCCGACTCGGCGCCTGTTTCAACTAAAGTGCTGGTGCTCAACATAGCCAAGGGTATGGGAATTCGTTCCAGGTTGGTTCCAGTGCCGGTCAGATTAATCGAAATTATTGCAGCGATATTCGGCATGGGGGCACTAACGCAACGGTTGTTCGGAGACTTGGAAGTTATTCCCACTTACGAAGCTTTTGAGGGAATTCGAGAAGATTTAATAGATTCCGAGAGCGAACTTCGCGCCCTTGGTGAGTCGTTCACCAGCCGCGAAAATTAAGTGATATGAACTACTATATTATGGAATCCCCAGGAGGTCTTAAATGCAAGTTTTGATTATTTCCCAGTACTACCCGCCAGAAGGGCCCGCGGCCTTTTACTCTGCATCTTTGGCAAGAAAGTTGGTAGATCGCGGTCATTCAGTCCGAGTGATTACTGGCTACCCGAATTATCCTACAGGTCGACTTTACCCCGGTTATGCTATGAAGTGGCGTAGTGAGGAAATTGACCAGGGCGTGCACGTAAAGCGGGTCCCCCTGTATTTGGACCATTCTCAGAGTGCTCTTCGTCGAATAGCTAATTATGTCTCTTTCGGTGTTTCCTCTGCATTGGTATGGAATTGGGCCAAGGAAGCGGATGTTATTTACGTTTATGCGACGCAGATGACACCCGCTCTGGGACCGTGGGTGTGGCGAAAATTTGGCGGTGCGCCGTACGTATTGCATGTCCAGGACCTATGGCCCGATTCGATCACCGGATCGTCGCTGGTTAAAGGACGGAGTTTTGGCAAAATTGTCAATTTGCTTCTTGAACCGTGGCTTAGGAGTGTTTATGCCAGGGCGGCAGCGGTTATCGGTATTGCACCGGGCATGGTTAAAACGTTGGTTTCGAGAGGTGTCCAAAGAAATAAAGCGCACTTAGTGTACAACTGGGGAAACGACGTCCAACACACTAGTTTAAAGAAAGGGAATGTATGCGATGGGGCGGCAACGGAGTTTCTCTACGCGGGCAACGTTGGCGACATGCAAGATCTCGAGACAGTCGTCCGTGCGGGAGCTCGATTGATTGAATCCGGTGTTCGCATAAGAATACTAGGAGGAGGGGTCGCTCTGGACCGTGTGAAAGAGGTTGCTCAGGAGGTAGGTGCTAGTAATGTCTTCTTCGAAGATTCAGTTCCAATGGAGAGAGTTGGCGCTTATTATGCTCAGGCCGATTATGCCCTCGTGACCCTTAAAGACCTTCCCAATTTTAGAGGGACTATTCCATCGAAATTTCAGGCTGCGTTAGCACATGGCGTCCCTGTGGTTACAACAGTGCAGGGCGATCTTCGCGCACTCGTCACGTCCCTTGAAGTGGGGTTCGTTGCAGAAAGTGAGAATGTCGCCTCTCTTGCCGAGGGTCTGCTAACTGCTGCCGAGACACCTCCGGCTGAGCGAGATAAGCTGGTCACACGAACTCTCGAAGCGCACCATTCCATCTTTTCTACAGAAGCGGGGGTTGCGGCGGTCGAAAAGGTGCTCGATGCTGCGTGCGGAAATCAGTTTTCACAAACTGGTTCTGGTTTGTCGCCTGATGAGCCAAGCCGCGGAAGCTGGGCAATTGGAAACGACGGGTGACTTGTCACGCCGGACTCTCGTTGAGGGGGTCAGT
>CAZJTS010000191.1:0-384 GCA_964548975.1 uncultured Fastidiosipila sp. | reverse complement strand
GTATTGCACCCGGAGGTGCGAGAAGGCGCGAGCAATTTGTGCACGTTGATGAAATTTTTTCCTTGTGAATGAGTTAATAGGAAATGATTTGTTTTACTGCTCCGAGAGAGTGCAGATCATAACGCTGGAACGAGTCACCTAAAGTTTTTTTGGGTGAGTGCACGTGAATGCGGGGCGAGATTTGTTTGGCGGTCGATCCGCATTTTTCAAAGGGGATTTTTTGGTGTACGGGCGTGATTTTTTTATAGAAGCGCCCCTCGTTGCAGGGAAGTCGGCATGAGAACCGCCATCTGTCAGATGCTGTGGTAAATATAATAGTATTGCTTTTTATCGATGTAGCAAAGTTGGAGATAATCAATGAATTCTGTACAGGACGCAATTGTT
>CAZJTS010000190.1:0-4133 GCA_964548975.1 uncultured Fastidiosipila sp. | reverse complement strand
AGTTACGAAATGCCGACTGAGCTTGATTTATCTCCCGGGAAAACTCAGCAAGCGATTTTTCGGTATTCACAATCCCGAACTGGCGAAGACCATTCCAATAAACAGACGAGGGCTTTCGGGCTACGCCCTGTTCAGTATCAACCATTTCCGCGCCGATGATACCGCTCTCAGTTGAACGGTGCCGCTCTACCAGAACCCTGGCGACCTCGTTCTCCTGCGACTCCAGGTAATCCCTGAGTGAAGTCCGGCGTTGAGTCCTGGCATCCAGCTCCATGTAGTCGCGGATAATTCGGGGCACGGTGATGAAATATTTGGCCCGCGTCTGGATGGTTGAAAACCCGGGGAACAAGAGATCGGCAAAAGCATCGCGGATCTGCCCTATTCCCAACTCGTCCAAGGTGCCCGGCTCCTGCAACATTGCCAAAACCTGCGACACTTTTTCCCTGTCCGAGGATGAAAAGTCTACCCAGCCAATACTGCTCATGATGACTCCAAACTCCCATCAGCTACAGAACAAGGTCATGTCAATGTGCAAAGAACTTAACCTTGCGTGTAATATCCACCAAACTCCAACTACACGCCTAGTCCACCAATATCGCTGTCTTCGTAAATCGCAATATCCGTAGCCCAGCCACCGGCATTGACTAGCCGACCCTCTTTATCAAGCTCCAACATTCTTTGTACTTGTGCTTCAAGGCCCAGATCAAAATTGAAATATTTCAGATCGTGGCGGAAGGCTTTCATTTCCCAGTAGCCCATGCCCTGATCGAAAGCCAACTTGATCGTACGCCCCGAGGCCAATCCAATGCTAAGTATCCGACGGTGGGTAAGTTCACGCCTATCATTATTGACTTGAAAGTCTACCTGTTTGGCCCCTAGAGCGGCCCTAAGAAACGCACCCGAGACGACGCGCTGCGTTTCGGCGTTTACCCAATCGTCCCACGCCATTCGACTATCCCGACGGCCATCGCCAGGCATGGTGATAACAGACAATGATGTTTCATCACCTATCTCCACCGCTTTCAAAATATTGGCGAGCATTACTACCGCCCAGGGAGACTTGAGATAGCGATCCTCGTACTGCAGCGAAACAATTTTTTCTTGATCAATGGCTTCCGCATAACTCGGAGCCTTTTGCTTGAGTATGCTCCAAAAGTTTCGAGCCAAATCCTGAATTGAGCCGTTCAGTTCAGTGGTCAGCTCTACCACAGCTGCGCCGTTAGGCTGAGCCGACCAACCTGCCATATCCAAGCTGCTGGCTGAGAAAACAGGCTCCTGATGTGAATAGACCCACAAGGCCTGATCATCGCCACTCAGCCAGTTTTCACCAGGACTCTGGGCGTTTGTACTGTTGGTGATCAGAGTAACGAGTCCGTCCTTTTCAAGCTCGAACTGAAGCGGCATTCTTATATCTGGATTTGGGTGATCCTCGTCTGTTTCTGAGACGTCGATACCAAATCGGCCGAGATTGGCGAGCTCCTGTTTGATCTCCTCACTCAACGTGGTGCCCTTCGGCAAGATCAGAGTTACTCGCAAGCCATCAATAGCACGC
The DNA here is from genome assembly GCA_964548975.1 of uncultured Fastidiosipila sp. Classification (GTDB taxonomy): domain Bacteria; phylum Bacillota; class Clostridia; order Saccharofermentanales; family Fastidiosipilaceae; genus JAAYZH01. Next base: position 2,581 of record CAZJTS010000190.1, on the reverse strand, counting down.
CATCCCATGAGTTTCCGGCGAAAATCAGGGTTGCCGAGATCCCATTCGCTGGGGTCTCCTTTTAGACGCAATGAGACAGCTTTCGCACCTTTGTTAATCCAATGCCGGACAAATCGCTCAGGATCATACGGCCAGTAGGCTGCGCCGGGAACAGAAGCGAAAGGTTCAGGTAAACAAAGATGGTCTCTGATACCGCTGTGAGCGACCCATTCCAGTGCCGCCCTACGGTTCAGCTCGTCGAATTCCACCCGGCTGTCTTTGCTGGCAAGGCAGGCCGCACAGACATTGTCGCAGTTGGCCGGGCATTCAAGCTTTTTGAGCATCTTTTCGATGAGTTCTGCCAGATTCTCTAATCCCGTCAGAACAAAGCCCGCGCCACCGGCAACGTCGTCGTATACCTGGATGACGTAACGGGTTGCTCCTGTATCGAGGTCTTTGTCTTGCCGGACCCCGAAGCCCATTTCAGTGGTCGCAATGCCGAGCTGGTCTGCAATGGTATCCCTCAGCGCGACTGCCAGGGTTGTGGCAATGACCCGGCCGTCTTCTGAGGCCGGTATCCATTCACCGGTAATCGGACTCTTGAGTATGAGTTCCAGGACATCAGTTTGAGCCTGGTACCCAAGGTAGATACCGTCCATAACCTGCTCGCCCGAACAATCTTTCTCTTTGTGGCTACCCGCATTTCCTCCAATGGGCCGGTGAAACTTGTCAGGCTGAAGGTCTTTCGGCTTCTCGTGATTGGCAGACATGGAATCTGCGCGCCCGCAGCTCATACATACCGCATATCCGGTTCCATTTTCTCCACCCGAGTGATGGAAGACATGCCCTTTGTCGCCGAATCGGATGAAACCGCAGCGTTCGTCAGGCAGTGAAATCACATTCTCATCTACGCTGATCCGGGGCTTTTCAACGGGAATGAATTTCTGAGAACTAACGTCGTTACTCGTCGAATCGTAGAAATCCGTGGTGAAGCCAGCCGGTCTGAGGACCCGTTTGACGTATTTCGGGTTAATCATGTGGGAGCACTGTGTGCATGACAGCTCATCACTGTTCACATAGGCATACTCTCGGTAGCCATGTGCACCGCATGTCTGACAACTCCAGGCCAGATCGAACTTTTGTGCCCCACCCTGCGCGCTGTCGTAATAGGAATACAAGGTCACACCGGCAGAGCGGTATACACGGCCATCAATGACAACCTGGGCTCCAGGAGCATATTCGCGGATGGCGATCGGTAGGCCCCTTGATGGTTTTTCTTTGTAAGTAAAGATGTTGTCCTCGCGGGACTTCTCCTGTTTGCGGGCGGTCCTATTGATGAAATCTTCGACGTTGTAGGTATTGAGGTTCACTACGTCTGTGGGAAAGCCATACCCCGGCAGGAAAGCGCGGGCCGCCAGGTCGCGCAGTAAGTACTCCTCTTCGTGGCGTTTTTTCTCGAGTTCCAACGCTTTTTTGTATGCGTCATCCGACGCTTCGCGATGCCGTTCGTTGAGGCGACGGTATTCTTCCCGCCAGGATGATGACAATCGTTGGATCGCTTCTTTACAGTCGGCTGCCAACACGGCAAAGGATGTGGCGGATAACGCGGTATTTTCTCGAGTGATCCGGCCAACTCCTTTCACCACGTTGTTTTCTGCTGATCCGGCGGCCAGTGTATCCAGCCAATCGACAAATCTTTCACACACCGAGGGATTACCGCCGAAGAACCAATGAACATTTAATCGGGTGCGATCATCCTCACTGTCCGTTTCGGACTTGAGGAAGTTCGCTAGCAGGAAAGAATTCACGTGCCGTTGTACCAGCGGCGCCGCACTGAGAGTAATCACCGGAGCTGGAATGGCCGTTACCCAGGGCCACTGAGGATTCTGGAAGGCCCGGGTGTTGTGGGGATCTGGTTTACATAGAGTGTAGGCAACGGCTCTCGGCTCACTACGCCGGCCGGCCCGACCCGCTCGCTGGAGGTAGTTGGCTGGGTGGGGCGGCACATTATTCATGACTACAGCCGAAATACCGCCAATATCAACGCCCATCTCCATGGTGGTGGAACAATTGAGAACGTTGATTTTGCCTTTTTTGAAATCATCCTCGTATCTCTGTAGGCGCTCTGCAGCCTGCTGTGCGGAGTGTTCGGCGGTGCGATAGTAAAAGCCGCCCTCAGCGGTGCGATCTGAAATGTCCGTCCAGAGGTTTTGCTCACGAAGAGACGCAACAACGTCATTTGCCGCAACGCGGTTTCGGATAGCCCTGAGCACACCTTCCGTCTCCCCTTCCGGGGCTAGCGAGGTGAATTCGGGCATCTCAATTCTTCTGCAGCGATACTTCTCTACTTCGGCCTTGTTGGGCAGGTAGGGAGTTAACCCACGGAATGTAGTGTCTATAAGCCGGTTTGTGACCGGGCATACCCAAGCCGACTTGGGAAGAGAAAAAGTCAGCGTTTCGCGGGAAAGCGCATAACCCCCACCCTGAGTTTGCAGAATCTGTGATTTTACCAATGCTTGCCAGGCGGCCTTGAGCCAACCGTTCAGCTTGTTTCGGTGCGATTCCAACTCGGTGTTCAAGCCTGTTCCGAGAGAAAGCACCT
>CAZJTS010000189.1:0-4159 GCA_964548975.1 uncultured Fastidiosipila sp. | reverse complement strand
CAAGCACATCGAACTGGAGGAGTCAGACCTCCTGCTCTTGGAGGTCCTGGTCGCGCATCTTCGCGAGGATGTGTACGATGCGGAGCGAAACTATGTCCTCCACGAGAAGCTCGATCCGTTGGCGCGCCTGGGCGGACCTTACTACTCCGGTATCTCGGAAATCGAGGATTTCGAACGGCAATTTTAGTCTTGTCAAAGTAGCCAGATTTCGCTTGGAAATTCGGCTAACTGTGCATTGAAGTCTCCAGAAAAGTGGACAATAATAGAGCTAATAGAGTGCTCTAGGAGGTTTCTATGTCAATCAATATCATCATTGTTATTTCTATCGTGATTGCCATCGCCGCGTTCGGCTTTGCGTTCTGGCTCTATCGCTGGGTCATTCAGATTCCTGTGGAGAGCGAGCGGGTCGGGCGCTTGCGCGAACAGATCGCTGACGGGGCGAATACCTTCCTGCGGCGGGAGTATACGCTGCTGGCCGGCTTCACCGTGGTTGTCGCGATCCTGATTCTGCTCTTTTTGCCTAATCCCATCTGGACCGGCGCCTGGCAGAATAATCTGGCGATGTCCTTGTCCTTTATCGCAGGTAATGTGTTTTCTGCTGCGGCCGGTAAGATCGGTGTAGTGGTCGCCACACAGGCAAATGCCCGCTCGGCTGAGGCGGCCAAAACCAGCATCGGCAAATCCTTCCTCGCCGGCTACCGCGGCGGCTCGGTCATGGGTATGGCTGTGGTCGGTGCGAGTCTTCTGGGCGTTGCATTGATCTTCTGGCTCGTCGGCAGCAGCGCCGCTCTCTTGGGTTTCAGTTTCGGTGCGTCGACTTTGGCTCTCTTTGCCAAAGCCGGGGGTGGCATCTATACCAAAACCGCTGATATCAGCGCTGACCTGGTCGGAAAAGTGGAGCTCGAAATCCCTGAGGACGATCCCCGAAATCCGGCGGTTATCGCGGATAATGTCGGTGATAACGTTGGCGATGTTGCGGGTATGGGGGCTGACCTCTTTGACTCGAACGTTGCCGCGATGGTGGCGGCTTTGGCCATCGGCTTAAGCCTCGGCGGTATTAACGGCAAACCGGTGATGATGGTCTTCGTCTTCGCGACCCTCGGCCTGATCGCCTCAATCGTCGGTGTCGGCACCGCGCGTATGGGCAAGAGCGACAGTCCCACCAGGGCTCTGAATATGTCGACTTACATTACCGGTGGCATCTTCGTCGTCCTCACCCTGCTCGCTTCTCTGCTGCTGAGCTTCGATCTCCTGCTCTGGCTGACGTCGATGGTCGGCCTCGCAGCCGGTATTATCATCGGTATCACCAGTGACTACTTCACCAATGACGAGAAACCGCCTGTCCGTAAAGTTGCTGAATTAAGTCAGTCCGGGCCTGCGTTCACCATTCTATCCGGTGTCTCCTACGGCCTGCTCAGTGTCCTCCCGGCACTCGTGGGTGTGGGTGCGGCGGCTTTGGCCGCGTACAAAATCGCTGAAGCCTTCGATCCGGCCTATGCCCTCTTCGGCATCGCCATGGCCGCGGTCGGTATGCTCTCGATCGTCGGCACCACTATTGCGAACGACGCCTACGGCCCCATCGTCGACAATGCCCGCGGGCTCGTCGAGATGGCCAATCTCGGCGACGAAGCGCTCGAGCGCACGGACGCCCTGGACTCCGCCGGCAACACGGTGAAGGCCATCACCAAAGGCTTCTCCATCGGCGCCGCCGGTCTCACTGTCATTTCGCTGCTGGGCACCTTCATGACCGAAGTCAACCTCGCGGCCGCCGAAAACGGCCTCATCGCCGCCGGCCGAAACTTCATCGAAGGTTTCGACCTTATGAATCCCCTGGTCTTCTTCGGTATGCTGGTAGGTGCCGCAATTCCGGCCGTCTTCTCCGCCATGCTCATGAACGGCGTTAACCGCAATGCCGACCGCATGGTCGCAGAGATTCGGCGCCAGTTCAGCGAGATCCCCGGTCTCCTCGAAGGCCGTGAAGGCGTCGAACCTGACTCCAACAAATGTATCGACATCGCCACCACCGGCGCCCTCCGCGAGCTGGTGCCCGCCGGCATTATGGTCATCGTTGTGACTCTGCTGGTCGGCTTCATCGGCGGCGTCAGCGCTATCGGTGGCTTCCTCGCCGGCAACATCGTGGCCGGTCTCCTGCTTGCGCTTTTCATGTCCAACGCCGGCGGCCTCTGGGACAACGGCAAAAAGTACATCGAAGCCGGCAACCACGGCGGCAAAGGCTCCGACGCCCACAAATCCACCGTCATCGGCGACACCGTCGGCGACCCCTTCAAGGACACTGCCGGCCCTTCCATCAACACCCAGATCACCGTCGTCTCACTGGTGGCAAGCATCGCCGCAGAGCTCTTCTTACTCTTCAGTATTTTCTAATCTTCAGGGCCCTCCTCGCGAGGGCCTATTTTGTTGCAATTTGTCGGAAAATGTCGCACCCACTGAGCGCGTTTCAAGGCCATACTTTCTGGAAAGGAGGTGGCCATGAAACGCTACATCAGTCATTGGACCGCGGCCAAATTCTGGCAAGTCCCCTATCTAGAACACTTCTTCACCGAACACCTGAACGGACCCGAGGAATACACCGTCTTCGAACCTGGCCACCGCACCTACGGCGACAAGCTCATGGTCCACGTCTGCGCCGTCCCGCTCCCCTCGACCGCAACCCACCACGTCAACGACACCCCCGTCGTCTCCCCAGCCTTTCTCTTCGTCCAGTGTTGCCTTAGGCTGAACATCACCCTCGCCATCATTCTCGGCTGCCTACTCTGCTCCCCCCTGGACGGTCATCCCGCCCTCACCAGCGTCGCCGAAATCCGCGACTTCATCATGCAGATCAGCTATGTCTGGGGTCGCACCCGCGCCCTCGACGCCCTCAAATATATCAAAGACGACTTCGAATCCGTCATGGAAATCATGAACTACATCCTCGTCGACCTCCCCAGCAGCCTCGGCGGCTTCGGCATCCAGGAAGAAGCTCTCATCAATGCCCGTATCCCCATCAGCAAGCGCGAAGCCCGCCAGCTCAACCAAGTCAGGAACTACCTCAAACCCGACCTCCTCTACCCCGAGCACCGCCTCATCATCGAATACTACGGCCACGAAAGCCACTCCTCCCCCGAAGCCGTCTCCCACGACCAAATCCGCGAAGCCATCCTCCGCAAAAAAGGCTACCGCGTCATCGTCGTCCGTGCCTCCGACATCTACAACCCCCAAAACCTCCACCGCCTCTACCAACGCCTAGAAGAAACCATCAATAAAACCCTCCGCATCACCACCCCCCACTACAAACCCCGCCTCACCTTCATCCACAGCCTCCGCCCCCGCGCCGACACCACCGCCCACCACATCCCCGCCCCACTCCCACACCCCCGCGACCGAGAGCTCAACACCTTCTTCTACGCCCTCAACATCAAAGAGCGGGTCCGGTAAAGTCTTAAATTCCCTCCTTTCCAACCCCCCCTCAGCTTAAAGTCGCTCAAAACCCCAAAAGCACCTCTCGCGAGGTGCTTTTGTCGTTAATATTGAGCGTTTGAGGGGGATATTTTTAAGATTTTGGGGGGTTGGGATGGGGGTTTAGGGGGTGCGGAGGATGGTATCTATTGCAAAGTTTTAAGTTTTATCAATTGCACTAGCGGCCCTATGCAAACTTTTAAGTTTTATCAATTGCACTAGCGACAGCCCTAACGCCTAAAGCTCCGAATCAACTTCACCAACACCACTACTGCCACTACACTCAACAGTAGAATGATCGCTAACATCCCATACCTACGTAGGAGAAGACTACTGCTGTGGATCTGATCTCTAGAATTTCTAGACTCTTCATCCACTTCAGAGGCGGCCGACGCCGAAGGCGCAGCAGCAGAAGCAGTAGACGTAGACGTAGACGTAGACGTAGACGTAGCCGTCACTTCACTACCTTTACCGTCAGTAGTATTTCCACTGCCTTCAGCCTCTCCGGTTCCAACTCCCTCAGAAGCGGAACCCCCGGAAGTAGAACCCTCAGAAGGTCTACCCCCACTCCCCTCATCAACTCTCACCGCATTCACCACCAGCCGCTGCCAGTCAGTGGGGTAAGGGGTGCAGGTCAGCAACGATAGGATATCCATGCCTTCGATGGCGGCGAGGCGCTCGGGCTCAGACGGCCAGATGT
>CAZJTS010000188.1:0-4168 GCA_964548975.1 uncultured Fastidiosipila sp. | reverse complement strand
GGCCGATAAATATCGGCATAGGTGAAGGCATCCTCACCGCCATTAATGTTATAGGAAATCAGCAGCTCATCGTCGTCAGATAAGGCAGGATGGGCTTTGGCGTTGTAAGTCGTATTCGTCCGCCCGATCATCCGCAGGTGGGTGTCGTGGGTGAAGATGTTGGTGGCATTCTCGAAACCGCTGTAAGGCGTGTCGGCAATCGAGATCCGCAAAGTCGGCGACACAGTAATGTGCTGCCAGACCGTGACGAACTTGCCTTTATGCTCACCGGCTTGAATCTGGGAGACACTGATCTCGGGGGCCACGTCCTCCTCCAGATGTTTGAACTCCGCAGGCACTTCACTCACCCATTCGTCTGCGGCATTGAGGTACTCATAAGCTGAGAAATCCTCGACGGACTCCGGCAGCACCCGGGCAACGATCAGGCGGCGACCCAGATTATTCACATCGTTATAGCCATAAACATAGACATAACCGTCCGGATCGATAGCGCCCGCTGCCTCCGTGCTCTGGAAGACTGCACCCCCGAAGTAATAACGGGACGCCGCATTGCTGATGTCGCAGAGCCTCGCCTCATCATCATAAATGATCTCCAGCGAATCGAAGTCGATTTCGCCGTCCTTCATGCGGTAACGCGCCAGGTCGACGGCGTTCTGTTCGAAGCCCCAGGACGTATTCACGCTGTCAATTCTCAAACTGTAGACATAGACGTGATCACCTTGGACGAAGGTATCGCCCAGCCAGTAATAGAGATATTTATCAGGTTTTGTGGCCGGGATCAGGGGATCCATGACGATATTGGCAGTCGCCTCGGTCGGATAATAGAACGTCATCTGATCCACACGCGGCTTGCCGCCGACGAGCAGTGCCGCCGTATTATTGGGCATCGTCAGGTCACTTCGCTCATTGGTCACGGGATCCACTTCCGAGACGAAGGTATCACTGAAGATAAAGAAGGTTCGCTGGTCATCGCGCTCCGTCTGCCGATCCACGCCGTCCAGATTCACGGTATAGATCCCGTCCGCGCCGCTCCAGCCCGAATAATTCGACAGCAAGGCCGTGTAGTCCGGCGCTTCATCCGCGTAGTAGCCCTCCCCGAGCCTGACCGCGATTTCGCCCAGGCCGGTTTGCTCGCCGCCATAATTGTCGATGGCCTCCACCTTCACATAGCGGGTCTGTACATTCTCGACCGGCACGGCCAAAGACCGGGCCAGCGCCTCAGATCCATCCCCCTGCGGAAGCTCGTACTGTCCGGCCAGACGCCAACGGCTCATATCTTCAGAGAAGTAAAGCTTGAATGTCTTCAGCCCATAATCCAGGTGCTCGGGATCGTTATAGTTCCACAGGAGCACCTCGCTCACCGGGTACTGCCCCTGGAGATCCCCGATAAACTCAATGATCCGCCCACTCTGGGCATAGCCGTGCTCCGCAAGATTATCCAGTGTCGACTCCGCCCCATACGGCTCGGACAGGCCGGCACCGCTGAAGATCCGGTAATCTTCCTCGGTCGGCAGCCAGCGCTGATTGCTGTAGCGTTCCAGCGGGGCCAAAGTCAGGAGTTCGCCCGTCTGATTCAACTGACGATGCCGGAACAGCCGGATTTCGCTCAGGCCGTTTTCAGCGCCGCCGTGATTGCTTACGACTTCTATTTTCAGATAGCGACCCGTGCGTCCGCCGAAGTCGATCACCGAGCGATCCTCCAGGCCTTCAGCCGCAAGCCTGTCTTCCCCCGAGGCCTCGGCCAGCGTATAACTCAGCGCTTCCCCGTAGGTCTCGTTGTCCGTAGAGATGGAGACTTTGATCTCGTTCACGCCTTTGGCCGTCTCACCCGGCGCATTATACTGCCAGAGATAGAGCTCACCCAGGCGGTCGAAGTGCCCGATATCGAAGATGAATTCGGTCTCAGCGCCCGCGTACATGTCGGTAAGATCGGCTGAATGCAGGTGAATTCGCCCTTCGCTCCCGTTCATGCCGAGGTTATTCACCAGGGGCGCATGTGCTTCTGTTAACGGGGTCAGACGGAGCATCCGCCCGACTTCCTTAAATGTTCTCACAGTAATTTCTCCTATGGGATCCGGTGCCTCTTTGCCGCCGGTTTCGGTGGGCTCAGGGGGCGCCGGCTCGGTTTCGGTTTCCGTCATTGTCTGAACCGGGCTCGTTTCAGGCTCCCGAGTCTCATCTGTTGCGCAAGCGGCCAGTACCAACGTGGACGCCAGCAGTACCGCTGTTAGGCGTTTCGGCATAATATTCTCCTGTTTAGAAAAGGCTGCTGATCGCTCAGGCAGCCTTCGGGTCTATGCTTGTTTAGAGCCTTTAGGGTTGACGTTTTTTGGACCGGACGATCAGAGCGCCGGCGATCAGGACGACGACCAGGCCGCCGAGGATCCACCAGATCAGATTGTTTGTGCCGCGGTCGGTGTCGGTTGTCGGAGCGGTGGTCGTGGGTGCCGCGGTAGGCGCCTCAGTAGGAGCTTCCGTCGGGGCATCCGTGGCCTCAGGCTCGGTCGGTTCGGGTTCTGTGGCTTCAGGCTCGGTCGGCTCAGACCCTTCGATATCGGTCTCAACATTCGCCGGATCGTAAGGATCATCGACTTCTACCGTGTAGAGTTCAGACTGGACCTGCTCCTGGCTCAGCGCACCGTCGTAGATGACGAGATTGTCGAGGACGCCGGTGATACCGCGTTTCACGGTCTCTGCTTCGTAGTAACCGCCGACGTTAAAGCCGCCGCTCGGATCGCCCAGCGAACCGTCGTCGAACATGCCGAGACTGAAAGGCAAACCTGCCGCAACGCTCAGACGGGACTGTGCCGCCTGCTCACCGTCGATGTAGATATAAACGAAACTGTCGAGGATATTGCCCTCTTCGTCGTACTCGTTTTCATAGACGACCGCGTAGTGGTGCCAATCCTCCAGATGGTTCTCCATCAGGAAGCCTTCGACGAAAAGCTTGTCCTGGGTTTGCCAGTCCGAGCTGTTCATTTTGGCCAGGAAATTCGTACCGGGAGCACCCTCATCGGGGATGAACTCGAGGTCGATCACACCGGGGCCTAAAGCGCCGAGGCCGGCGGGTACGAGCACCATGTTGGCGCCAGTATCGGTATCTGTGTATTCTTCCATCTGGAAGTAGAAACTGATGGTCAGTTCGTCGAAGTTGAAGGTCCGGTTCGGGGAGGCCAAATACGTGGTACCGTCAAAATAAACGCCTTGGCCGTCAACACCTTCACGGAATTCGGGTTCAGTAAGAGAAGACCCAACGCCCAGGGTCAGGTCCGACTCAGGCATTTCCGCGTTATTGACCAGGTCGTCTTCGAAGAGATATTCGAGCTGACGTACAGGTTCACGGTTCGGGTCGAAAGGCAGGGCTTCACCGCTGTAGTTGGCGGTGTAGGAATATTCGTCCTCACTCAGCATCACCACTTCGGGGTCGCCTTCACCGATCTTGATGGTCATGGCTTCGCCGTACTCGGGCTTCATGATTTCCGTACCGTACTGACGCAGGGAGTCGAGGTCCGCGGAACCGTCATTCAGGGCGACGCCGTCCTTCGTCGACTGCTCGTCGAACATGTCCGGATCATCCATGATGTCGTAATGGATACTCTTGCCGATGGTGATCAGGGCGGCTGTTTTCTCGGTATAAGTGACTGTGCCATCCTCGTTCTCGACCAGGGTCGGCGCGACGAATTCCGGTGCCTGATCCTCGCGATACGCCAGCGCCGTCATGCGCTCGACATATTCATCGAAGGAGGCGAAGTCGAAAACCATATCGACTTTCTCCCAGTCTTCCGCCGAGTCATCGACCGTGATATTCAGCCATTCTTCACTGCCCGGTACGACCTCGGTATAGTGGTCGACCAGATACTGCTGAAGCTGCTCGCCATGCTGTTTCAGGTAATAGTAGGCTGAGCCGTTGCCATCCTGATGATCGTTTTTCGCGATCAGGTAGCGGATCGTACGGGATCCCGTACCGTCTTCTCTGAGCTCCAGCTCCGACTGCATCTGCACCGCGGTACAGGCCGCGAGCAGGATCAGCGCGAACGCTACCACTACAGCAGCCAGACGCTTCACTAGGTGTCTTGGGTTTTTCATTGTGCTTCTCCTTCTAATTTTTGGCCAAAAAAGCCTTATTCTCCGTAGAACGCCCAGCGCTTGCGGGCAATCTGAATGATCG
>CAZJTS010000187.1:0-4227 GCA_964548975.1 uncultured Fastidiosipila sp. | reverse complement strand
CGCCTGGCTCTCGACCGCAGTTCATCCACCTGACGTTGCCGTTCGGTGATCTCGCCGGATACGGCTTCGATCGGGAGCTCTTCCGGGCTTTGGCCGGTCTTTTCCAGCCAGACACGGATGGTTCTCTGGCGCTTCTCCACACGGCGTAGCCATAAGCGCCGAAGCTTCGCTACGTTGTTGAAAATTCTCATGCCTAAGAGAATGATGACGGGGATGGCCAGATCGATGCCGAGGGCGTCACCTAGTGCGTTCATGATTAGGGCCACGAGAATATTGCTGAGCCAGCCGGTCAGGAAGACCTGGGTCGAGTAGCGGTTGGCATAGCGCGCCCGGATACCGCCGATCAGGGAGTCGAAAGTACAGAGGATAATCAGGGCGATATAGGTATAGACAATGTTCGGTAATGTCACCGTCACGAACAGTCCGATAAGCAATCCGAGAATCACAGCAAGTAATGGAATCATGTAGGCCTCCTCTTCTCTCTAGCGTATCATGCAGGATCGCTTGTGACTGCGGTTTCTTCAACCTTGGGTTCTGTAGGTTCAGCCGATGTGCCCAGCGGATCCGCAGTCGTAGGTGAAGGATCCGTGTCAGGACGTGCGGTCGTTTCCGTAGGTTCCGTCGCAGGCCTTGTCGTGCCGGTAGGTGCCGGGATAGCAGGTACAGTCTGCGAAGGGCTGAAGACATTCTGCTCTCCGCTCAGGTCCACCACGCCCCTACCCAGATCGGTGAATGCATCCTGCTGCAACGCATTCCTGAGCCAGAGTATCTTCTCTTCGATATTCCGACTGGGATTCAGACGGATTTCTAAAGGCTTCCCATTCTGTTCGATCGTCAGATAAATCGCATTCGCCGCATAGGGGAAGAGGCTCGTCACCTGATCCATCATGGCCCAGTCGTCCGCTGCATCCCGATCCGCTCTGAGCATCGCATTGATGACCAGGAGACTACGGTCCGTCTGGCGTTTACTCTCCTCAGAGATATACTCTGACGGCAGAAGCGGGCCGACTTCCACGCCCCGGATGAGCATGGTCTCCGGTGCTTCCTCGGGAGGAATACGCTCCAGGATGCGCCCCTGACTGTCGATCACGGCAATGTCGTCACGCGTGCTGAGATAGGCCACCTCGATGCGCTCTTTGACGCGAATCTGAACCGTGTAAGGGAAGGCCGCCTTGACCTCCACATCTTCCAGATAAGGGAAAGCGTCAAGCAGCCGCGCTTCAGTCGAACGGTAACGCAGCTGTAATGCTTCTGTGACATTGCCAGAAACATAGAGCAGCAGGTGATTATCGTAGCGGAGACCTGACGCCAGAAGAATCTCTTCTTCCGTCAGTTTTCTTTCGCCTTCAATATCGAACCTGGCAATATAAAACTGCGGCAAGACCGCCACCAGCCCGATGATCAGGCCGATCACTAAGATTATACTGAATATAAGGATGCCCAGACCCCGACGCTGCGGATTTTGTTTCATTACGCCATAGCCTCCAGGATCTCCCGGACAATCTTGCTGCTCGCATCCGGCTGTGCCAACGACCTGGCCTGCTCACCCATGGCTTGTAGCTTCGCTTCATTGAGAAACAGCTCATCAAGGAGGTGCTTGAGCTCAATGCCTTTCAGATCCTGATCAGGGATCAGCATCGCTGCCCCCCGGTCCACCATCGCCTGAGCATTCTTCGTCTGATGGTCACCTTTGGCATAAGGATAAGGCACCAGAATACTGGGCTTGCCCATAGCCGCGAGCTCCGAACAGGTCCCCGCTCCGGCCCGGCAGATTACGATATCCGCCGCCGCCAACTGATCAGGCATATCATAAACATAATCACTTACCTTCAGTAAGGGATCCTGCTTATTCACCTGCTGACGCACCTCCTGGAAACGCTTCTTCCCCGTGATCAGGTGGGTGGTGTAAGGCGTGCTGGACGGATGGAGTTTCAGTCGTTCATTCAGGTCGAGGATCGCCTGATTGAGCGTAACAGCGCCGAGGCTCCCGCCCGTTGCCAGTACATAACGCTGTTTAGGTCCGATCCCGAGTCGCTCACGCGCTTCATCGCGTCTATCCTCGAAGAAATGCGTGGCAATGGGATTCCCGGTCAGGACGACCTTTTGCGCCTTGGGGAAGTACTCGATCGTATTCTCGAACGACACACAAACTGCAGAAGCACCCTTCGACATACTCCTGGTGCTTTTGCCCGGATAGGCATTCTGTTCATGGAGAATTCGGGGGATGCCCAGTTTTTTGCCCGCAGACACCACCGGAGCCGAAACATAGCCCCCGGTGCCCACGACCGCCCGGACATTCAGTTGGCGCATCATTTCCAAAGCTTGTTTTTGGCCACGGAAATAAGCCGTAATAGCGGCCAAAAATATGCGTGGCCTGGCAAATTCAAAAGGTACGGACTCCACATAATAGAGCGGAAAGCCGGCCCGAGGAATCAGTTCGGTTTCCATACCGACTTCACGGGCGGCAAAAACGATCTGCAGATCGGGCCTCTCCGCCCTGAGTTCTGAGGCTACGGCCAGCGCAGGATTGATATGTCCCGAAGTCCCCCCTGCGGTGAAGATAACCGTCGGGCAGGTCTTATCGAGCGCCGCCAACACTTCTCTGTGGTTCTGATCCAGAATTGCTTTGGTTTCGGCATCCATCAGCTTGCCTCCACGGTGGCGGTCTCGTCTTTGAGGCGCACGCCGTACTTGGACACATTGAAGAGGAGCCCCACGCCGATTAGGAAGAACATGTTGGATGTCCCGCCGTAACTGAAAAAGGGTAGAGAAATCCCTGTTGGAGGTATCGCGCCGACGTTTACTGCAATATTAAGCAAGGCCTGGAGCGTAATCAACGAGGAGATCCCCGCCGCCACAATTTGCGAATAGACAGACGACGCCTTGAAGGCCACCCTGAGCCCCAGGAAAAAGAAAAGCAAAAACAAAGCCAGCACGACAACCCCGCCAATAAAGCCGGTCTCCTCGATCAGATTGCTGAAAATATAGTCGTTGTGGCCTTCGGGCAGATAGTTGTTTTTCTGCTTACCCTGGCCGAGGCCGACACCCGTCAGGCCACCCGAACCGATAGCGATCAGCGATTGCCTGGACTGATAATATTCATCATCTGTCGCGGCCTCCGCCCCGGTGAAGATCTCGAGCCTGGTCACGACGTGATCGAAACGACTGACGAGTTTCTCCGGGAGCTGCTCACGGAACGTCACCAGAGAGCCCAGCAGCACCGCAGCGAGCACCAGCCCGATGAGGCCTGACACCAGCCAGCTTCTGAATCTCAAGCCCGCGGCTAACAAGCACACGAACGACACCACCAGAATGATGATCACACCCGAGACATGCGGCTGGACCAGCACGATGGCCAAAGGTAGGAAAATGATCACACCCGGAAAGAGAATATCGAGCCAGGCATCGAAGAGTGCCCCTTTGAAGCCGCGTTTACGTTTCCAGCGTCCCAACGCCCGTTGCTTATTCAGCCAGGATTGGTAGCAGGCCAAAGTATAGACCATGATCACTTTATGGAGCTCCGAGGGCTGGAAGCTCCCGAACAGCGGCACGGACAGCCAGCGTCTGGCTCCATTGATCGGCGTCGAAAACAGGGTCAGGAAAAGCAGCATCAGCGACAAGACATAAAAGAATGCCGCAAGCTGAATTCTGTCAAAAATTTTGATATTGAATTTCGTAATCAGGAGGATGAAGCCGACCCCCAATAAATTGGCGGTTAGCTGACGGAACAGGTAAGACGTGCCGCCCGAAGTTCTGGAAATAGAATCCGACATACTGGCACTGAAAAGCATCACCAGGCCAAAGCAGAGCATCAGGACAACCGTAATAATGAGACCGGCATCGGTATGGGCGGGATCCTCCACCATCCGTTGGCGCAAGGTCACCGTATTACGTCCACTGTTTGTATTCGGAGCAGGCTTAGCCATCTGTCTACGACTGCCGTTGGGAATGCGTGTTGTAATTTCAGGCATGAGCTGTCCTTTCTTTTTTCTTTAGAACCATGGCCAAAGCACGAGGGCTGCGATGGCGGATCCGATGACTGTGACCAACACGAAGGCGCCTACCACCTTCTCTTCTTTCCAACCCTTCAGTTCATAGTGATGATGAATGGGCGACATGAGGAAAATCCGCTTACCGCCCGTCCGCTTAAAGTAGGTCACCTGTATGAAGACCGAGGCGATGTCAATCACATAGATGATGCCGCTGAGGACAAAAGCCCAGGGCATC
>CAZJTS010000186.1:0-4266 GCA_964548975.1 uncultured Fastidiosipila sp. | reverse complement strand
GTGCCTTCTTTCTCGAAATAAGCGAGGATCAAATCCACAATTCTGCAATAGCTTTTTACCCCGTCTTCTTGCTTATTGGCCTTGAGGTAACTATCGTTTACAGACGTCGAGACTTCCTTGACGGGTCCTTCAAACTGTTTCCAGTAGCGGCTCCTTGCCGCAAGATCGGCGCTCGCCTCAGGTGCGAGGCCTGAATAGAACTCGCTATGTAAGTCCTTACGTGCACCATATAGCGCATTATTCAGATAGGTATAACCCATGAGCCAGGCGGAGTACTGCATCTCCTTATTCTCGTGAAGAATCCCCGAGTAAAAGGCCAGGAAATTCGCCTCATCCTCACGCGCAATGCCATAAGAATGGGCGACTTCATGAAGAGCGGTGAACATCATTTCATCAGGCCTGACATCGATATTGACGTTCGATTCCACGAAGAAAGGCACATACATGCCGGTGATGCCCGTATAAGACCAGAAGCGTGACAGCCTGACCGGCTTCACCCCGACTTCGACATCGAACGTATAACGGCTGAGCTCTCTGTCCAGCATTCTGGCTTTATATGCACTATCCGCCAGATTCAGTATCTCTCGGGTACTGAGCTCCGGATCGAAGAGGCCTTCACTGTCGCGGCGCACTTGACTCGCCAGGCGATTCACCTCTGAGCGGGCAATCAGGCCGGCTTCGAAGAGTTCCTCCTTAGCCCGTTTGGTTTGATTGAGGCCCAGGTTTTTGGCCAAAGGCTGGCGATGGTAGGTATATCCGAAGTTCAACATGAACACGGGGTAGAGAATGCAAAAGCTCAGAAAGAGCGCCTTGAGCCAGCGGCCGAGCACGCCGTTGTTCGGCTTGCTGCTGAAGAGCCTGACGAGGGTGGCGATGATAAGAATAATTAGGACAATGGGCCCAACAACGACGACCACTTCCGTCAGCGAAAAAGGGATGAGTCTCGTGAGTGTCCGAGGGATATAAGTCACGATGGGGAAAACATTTCTGGCGTAGCTTTCAGCCAGACGAGGGTTTCTGATAAAGAGCTGCAAAAACAGATAGGTGAGCGCAGGCAACAATAAGAATAAGAGCCAGAGCCACTTTCTCGATTGTTTAGGTTTGACTGCCACTTATAACCTCCCCATTAATTTCAGAATGCCCCATAGAGCGGCCAAAATCAAGGGCTGGTGAATCGCATAGATCAGGAGCGGGTGGCGTCCGATGAAGTTAAAAGGCCTGCCCCATGTGGCCATGCCCCGGACTGCCGTTGGCGTTAACAGTGTCACTCTCGAGCGATAAAAACGCCGCCCTATCGCTGCTCCCACAAGGAAAATACCGAACCAGGGAAAGATCGGAAGGTAGTCGGCCATTGCAGGTACGCGGGCCGCTCTCAAGCCGAGGAAGAGCAGATAGTTGTGGCTCAAGTAAGGCGTGCGCTCAACGGCTGTACCCAGATATAAGCACACCACACCGAAAACGAGAAGTAATAGACTTATCCTATCTTTCCGGGCGTCCTCCGGGACTGCTTTCTCCCTTACCGTAATGACCGCATAGAGAAAGATCCCGACGGTCAGCAGATGGAAGACATTGAAGTAGACATGCATGGACATTTGGCCAAAATAGGAGACAAGCTCAAAGGCGAGTGTCACGCCGAGCGCATAGAGCAGGAGTATGCCGGCGCGCTTAAAATTATTCCTGGAAAAGGTGCAGCTGATGCCGGACACCAGGAGTATAAACAAGAGGATGATCGGCCTGAGCCAATCCATAAACCAGGCTGTATCCTGAAATGCGAGGACATCCTGGCCGAGCACATGCCGCAGATCGAAGAACGCATGCTGAATGAACATCAGGACGAAAGCCAGCCCCCGGAAAAAATCCAGTTCCGGTATTCTTTTCCCGCTAATATATGCCTCTGTCATGCATGTTCTCCCGAAAATCGTAATCTGAATTCTAAGTATAGTATAAAACCTGAGTATTGCACAAAAAAAGAACGGCCTCAGAAAGACCGTCCCAGTAGATTCTAGTGTTTGACTTGCGTTAGAGCGAACTTGCCATCTTGCGGACGAATGCCATCGTGTTCTGCTCTTCCTGAGCACTCAAATTGTCTGAGAGCGCCACATGCGTAGGCGTCAGGACAAAGATCAGGCTTGATACAGCGAGGACTCGGCCACCCAGAGCATAGGCGGAACCGGTCAGGAAATCGATGATCCGCTGCGCGAGACGATGGTCCGCTTCTTCGAAATTGCAGATGACAATTCTGCCGGCGGTAATTTCCTTAGCAATCTGCTGGCCATCCTCCATGGATTGTGGTTTCACCACGACAAGCTGTTGGGACCCTAAACTCTTGAAGTCTACGACCTTTGGCTCACTGGATTCGGGCTTGCGGATTACAGGAGAAACATAGTTGCTTTCGGTGAATGTTTTGCGTGTCTGTACCTGGGGAACATACTCTTCCTCCGGCACTTCGTCAAAATAGGGCGAATCGTAGTCTTCGTCTTCGTAGTTGTTGAAAAAACCTTTGAGCTTATCGGCGAATCCGGCCATGGGGTGGTCCCTCCTTGTTCTTAATGTGTCCATTATATGTGTACACAAATTAAGATACAAGTCCACCACTCATAGAATCACGGGAATGTAATCCAACTGTAATAAAATTGCAAAATCCGGCCAAAGGCTGATTTCTTGGGATTATCAGTCGATATAAACTCTTAGGCTTGGGACGGACGTTGTCCAAGTATGGCGGATCCGATTCTGACGTGTGTCGCTCCACAACGGACAGCGATCTCAAAATCATTAGTCATGCCCATGGATAGACAGTCGAAATGATCCGCCCGTTCTGCGCTGAGGGCATTCTGGCAATCGATGAGCAGCTTCCGGGTCTTCCGGAATGTTTCTTCGAGCCTCTCGGGACTCGCCTCGAACTCCGCCATGGTCATCAGACCGCGGATCTTCAGAGCGGGCAATTCCTCGAACGTTGGGAGCAGCTTCAGTAGCTCCGCTCCCGCTAAACCTTGCTTACTGTCCTCTCCAGTGATATTCACCTGGAGCAGAATGTTTTCAATTTGACCCTGTTCGGCGCGAGCGGCGATCTCACGGGCAAGGCGTTCACTGTCCACCGAGTGGATGAGCGCTGTCTTGCCCACAATCTGACGCACTTTGTTGCGCTGCAGACGTCCGATCAGATGCCAGTTCACTGGTTTAGGGATGGCCTCGGTTTTGGCCAAAAGTTCCTGCACGCGATTCTCCCCGAAATCATTTACGCCCAACTGCTGAAGCAAGACGACATCCTCTGCCGGGTAGGTTTTCGTCACGACGACCAGATGAATATCCGTTGCCTTTCGACCGGATTTTTCGGCCGCACGGCTGATTCGCTCTTGCACATCAGTGAGGTTGAGCCGGAGTTCTTCGAGCCTTTTATCCACCGATCCGTTCTCCTTCATTCACCGCATCCGGATTCTGAACGATTACGCTACCGACGCCTAAGGTATTCGTCGCGCCGATCGGGGATGAAATGATGGCATAGTCCTGATCGATTTTGCGTACTTCCACCGTTTCTTCATGGACGTAGCCTGAACTGATCAGCATGAGGCGGGCTACTGTGTGATTATCGGCGTCATCGAAACGTAGGGCTTCCACAGGCACTTTGAGGCCTCGCTCCGACTCGAGAAGAATTCTCGCCCGGATCGAGCGCTGCGTGATCAAGGGTTCGATTTCCTGATCGGCTCTGAAAATGACCAGGAGATTATTTCCCTCTTCTTCCGCTCTCAGCAAGGTGCAATTTTCAATCAGCAGGCCTTCTTCTACGAGGTTCAGGCTATAAGGACGGGTGAGCGGGAACTCAACAGCTTTCTGATTTTCCAACACGAACACAAAATACTGGTAAATATCCTGCACCATCAAAGCCAGCGCTTCACTCTGCCTGACTTCGCGAGCGGGACTCACAGGTTGCTGGCCCTGGGTACTGAGCGCAGCGGCGAGTTCTGACACCGATGCGTTCATAAGTTTATCTGTGGTCAGGACGCCACTGTGAGCATCCGGGTTATAGGCTACGATACCGCTTTGCGGAGCCAGGAGTTCTGTCGAATATGCCTCTAATTGGCCTTCCAATTCGCTCTTTCGCTCCAACATGCTGCGGATCTGAGCATCGTCGCTTTCCAGATTGAGAAGACGGCCGTTTCTTTCATCGACCAGGACCTGAATACGACTGGATAGTTGATCTGCTCTGAGCAGACTTTGAGAACTCGACACCTGGCGCATCTGATTGATCAGAGGCAGTAGTTTCGTATC
>CAZJTS010000185.1:0-4286 GCA_964548975.1 uncultured Fastidiosipila sp. | reverse complement strand
GGCAGCGATGTAGCCGTTCTTCCCGTCTTCGAGATAGAGTGCCGAGTCACTGGTAATGTTGGCGATGACCGGCAAGGCCAGCCACATGGATTCGCCGAATTTCGTGGGGAAGGCCGCATTCGCATAGGGTTCAGAAGGCCTGAGTAAGACGGAGAAATCCGCCTGGCAGAGAAGCCTGCGTAATTCCGGACGCGGCATGAAACCGAAGAAACGGATCTGCTCATAAACTTCTTGGAAAGCTTGACGCTGCTCATCCGTGGTCAATTGCTCAAGCACATCGGACTCTGTTGCACCGGCTAGCCATAACTCAAATTGGGAGCGAAGAGCGAGCTCTAATCCGGCCAATCCGCCGATGATATTACGCACACTGTCCTTATTCCCTTTAACTGTGCCAGCGAAACACAAGACGATCGGGGTTATTGCGTCCGTTAGAGGCTTAGAAAGTGTTGTTTCCGTGAAGTCTGAGGCGTGAAACACCGAAGGTATTCTGATCAAGCGAAGTGCGGATCGTTTGCTGAAGTATTGTTCCATCAGGGTTGAGATCACTATGACTTTGTGGAAGTGGCGTCTTACATAAGCAATACCTGCTTTTTGTAAGAGAAATGCCGGCAACGACTGAGCCGAGAAATGTCCCCATTCATTGACACTGGCGATAAGTTTGAGTTGATGTTTATGAGCGAGTTGAACCAGCGGCTTCGTGTATTTCAAGGTAGTTCCGTAGAAGCAAATCTGTTCAATTTTTTTCTCCACCAGGAAAGGTTCAAGCTGTTCCAGAAACTGTTTGCCCTCATTCAAGAATGCTTTGAAACGACTTGCGGCAGGCAGATAAATCTTGCGACAGAAGAGGCCATCCAGTTCGCATTCACCTTCCTCCTCCGGTGCATTCACCAAGCCTAATAAGTAAACTCGGTAGCCCGCCAGTGCTGCGATCTGAGCTAAATGCCTTAATCGCCCAGCGCCTGCCACATGATCAAGAGCTTTCCCTTCTATATCACCCGGGTAGATAAAACAAATATTGCCCTTCATCAACTGTCTCCGGTCAATTCCGCAAAGAATTGATAACGCCTTGCTTGAAGCTCGGCATATGAGTAATCCAACGCACGCTGATAATTTCGTTCACCACTCGCCTGGCGAAGTGTTTTATCGAGCAGATAGGCCTTAGTTCTCTCAAACATTCCCTCTTCATCGCCCACAGCAAACAAATCTGCCGGATCCAGCAATTCCGGTATGCCGCCGACCCGGGTAGAAATACAAGGCACACTACAAGCCATTGCCTCGATGAGCACGCGCGGGAGTCCTTCATGTTCTGTAGGAAAGAGAAAGAGGTCTGAGTTCAAATACGCATCCCTAAGGACAGTACGCTCTGCGATATTGCCGCTGAACGCCACTACATCGCCCAAGCCTTCTGCTTTCACGAATCCGCGGTAGTAATCCAAGAGTTTCCCACCACCGACGATTAAGAGTTTCGTAGGGATACCCTCCTGATTGAGTCGCTTCACTACAGATAGGAGCAACTTGTGACCCTTAGTATCATCGTTCAAGGTCGAGACATGAATCAGCCGGACAGGCTGCCGTTCCAAGGCATCTCGTTCAACGAAAAAAGTTTCATCTAAATCGATTGATGAATAATGCGCCGTCACAGCGTCCGGGGCAGCCGGATACACTTTCTGAATGGCAAACTGAGTGACATAGGAGACTCCGTCAACCGACCGACAGAGCCGTTTGAGATATCGGTGCATGATGCGAAATTGTAACTTCGTGAGGGGCTTCTGACTCGCTGTGTGGCTGGACAGATCCACAACCACCTCAGCAGCGCTGGGACAAGCCAGCAGATGGCGCAGACGATAAACCATAAAACCGACAATACTCGGAACACGCATTACGAGCAAATCGTAGGTCTCGCTAGTCATCCGGCGTCTGATGATTCGCTTGATCTCCGCATAATGTTTAACTAAAGCCCCAATCCCTTGCACCATCGGTACGCCCACAATCTTCACCCGAGGATCAGAGACTTCCTGTAGCGTCGCTGCCGGCAGTTCATTCAGCTCCTCTACCCTACAGATCACATGTATTTCGTCGAAGAATTGCAAGTACTTCTGCCAGAACAGCTGATTTACGATCCCATTATTCCAGAGCTTTCCGTCCGGTGTTCTATAGAAATGATTATCGATCGACAGCAGGAGTTTTCTACTCATCTTTTGCCTCTATTTCTAGTCTCTCCGAACTACGGAGCTGACGGGACACATAGCTATACGCCAAACTCATATAAGCCAAGTAAGCCAGACCTGAAATCGTTCTGGCCACAGCTGCACCTGTTACCATGAACCCCCGGATCAGCACATAGGAGGCGAGGATATTCACCAGTCCCGTCACGATCGCGCCTCGGTTGATGATCTGGCCAAAGCCGTGTGCAGAGATAAACCGATGGAAATAGTCGCCCAAGCCCATCGCGGTAAAATACACCGCCAGTATCTGCGCATATGGCAATGCCGCAGCGAAATTATCCGGATATAAGGGAAAGAGCAATTTCAAGAACAGCAGGTAAGCACCTAAAGAAGCGACGCTCAGCAGCAAGGTAAAGAGAAGGTTATTGCGCGTCAGCTGATCGGACTTGGCATTCGAGCGGAACGAAACAGTGCCCATGACGGAAGGGATGAACTGCATCGGTGCCGAGATCGATAATGCTAAACCGAACAAACCGTATTCCGCCATACCGCTGACCGCCCCGAGAATCAAATTAATGAGGTAGCCCGAAGCCACACCAATCAATGAGCCCAGGTAAATGCGAGAACCGTTGGCTTTGAATTCCGCCCGGAATTCCCGGGAGATCGTCAGATCGCCGCGGGAGAAATCCACCTTTAATCGGAAGATCGAGAACAGGTGTAAGACGGTAAAACACACGATATGGATGATCATTACGGTTCTGAGATCGAGCAGACCTTGTCTCATGCCGATAAGCCAGATCAGGAGCAGGAGACTCAATGAGGGCAGGAGTGTCTGGAGTGAAATATCGCTAATCCTGTTCGAGCCTTGCAGCATGGTCAGAAATGCGGTTTGGATTAAGAGCGTATAGAAAAATGGCGTCGAAGCGATGAGATAAAAAGGTATCTCCGAGCCGTTTTGCCTGAGCACCCAGAGAACAATCACCAGAAGGACAGAGCTTAGCAGACCGATGCCGCTTAATAAACGTAAGGTATAACCATAGATCTGACGCATGCGATCATGTGAGTCCGTCTGCACCAGTAAGCGACTGGCAGTGTACGGCAGGCCCAAGACAACAAAGGTAGAAAGTGTCGTGTAATAATTCGTAAGATACTTATACTGACCGAAGGTCTCCTGACTCATATAGCGCACGAAAACAAAACTGCTTAAGAAACCTACAATCAGCGTGATGCCCCTGGCCAGAAGCAGCTGTACATATTGTTTACGAATGCTACTCATTGTCCCCGGTCCCTGTCAAAAGCTCTGAAATAAGCTTGAACACTCGGGCATGGAAAATTTCATACACGAAGTGCTTCTCATAGTAATCTCGGGCATTTCGCCCCTCACTTACGGCATCCCGCCGGCTGAGGATGTAACTTGCCATGGCCTCGGCCAAAGCAGTTGTGTCCTGCTGCTTAACGACTACACCACATTGCGCTTCTGTAACCACTTGTGCGGCCGCTCCACCCGCCATACTAATAACAGGTCGTCCCGCACAAAGATAGCCCTGTAGCTTCGCAGGCAGTGTATCACCGATCTGGTTATCATGTCTCAGTGTAAGCAAGAAGACATCGGCAGCCGCATAATAGTCGTAAAGGTCTTCTTGAGATATACGTCCGTGTAAGATGACGCGATCTCCCAAGCCTCTTGCTGCTATTAACTTCTTGAGAGTAGTGAATTCACTACCGTCACCAAAAATCCGGATCAGCCAGTCTCCAGAGGGTAGCTGCTGTTTCAGTTGATCTGCCGCCAAGACAATCTGATCCACCATCTGAACTGCGCCGATATATCCTGCAAACACAAATTCCACACGCTTTTCATCAGCATTGCTTTGAGGAAGGTCCCGGTAAAGATCGGTCTGATACTGAGGCAAGTAACTCATACGGTTCTTCTGAATGCCATGCACATTTGCCATATAGTTCAGGAAAGGCTCAGAACTGACAGCCAAGTGATCCGCAGAGGAATAGATCCAACGCGAGTAGCGTTTCATAAGCCTGAATAAGGGATGCCCCTCCCCCACCTGCCATGCTTTGAGGCACTCCGGCCAAATATCCAGACAGTACAAAAGCACAGGGATACCGGTT
>CAZJTS010000184.1:0-4320 GCA_964548975.1 uncultured Fastidiosipila sp. | reverse complement strand
AAGCCGGGTCCGTAAGTGACAGCAATCGCATCCACCTGTTCCAGTTTCAGTTCAGCTTGACTCAAGGCTTCCTGCACCACAGGCGTGATCGCCTTGATATGTTCGCGGGAAGCAATCTCAGGCACGACACCGCCGAAGTGGCTGTGCATATCCGCCTGCGATGCTATAACAGACGAAAGCGTCGTCCTACCGTCTTCGACTATGGCTGCGGCAGTCTCGTCGCAGGATGTTTCTATTCCGAGTACAATCATTGGTCAATCATAACGTAAATTAAACGGAAATTCAGCCGGGATCTAAGAGATGCCGCTGCTGCCGAAGCCGCCCCCGCGATCTTCGACGCCGTTCTCGCTGAATTCAAGAACCACTTGAGGCAGAGCACGGCTGACCGGCGACAGAACCATCTGCGCAATACGATCGCCCTTACGGATGAAATAGCTGCCGGGCCGGTTCTTACTCTCTGTCAAATCCCAGGTTTCGCTACTCTCTGAAGGGTATTCAGGTGATGCGTTGTGGACCAGTATTTTCAGTTCATCCTTGTAGCCGGAATCGATAGTTCCCGGACTGTTGGGTAAGCGGAGCCTTGTTTTCAGGGACAAGCCGCTTCGCGGACGTATCTGCACTTCGTAACCGGCCGGGATCTGTAAGATAAGCCCTGTCGGCACGGCTTGGGTTTCACCGGGTGCGAGCAGGACGTCTTCGGCTGCGCAGATATCCATACCCGCATCACCGGGGTTGGCGTAGAAAGGGATGACTGCCGTGGGCCTGATTTTTTTGATTTCCAGAGTAATAGCGTCTTTCATGATTCTCCTCGGTTCAATTAGATATGAGAAAGGGTCTGAGCAAGTGTTCTATCTCAGACTCGCTTTCATCAGTAAACGTGAATGCGGGAATGAACAGGTCTTCTGCGAGCGCGGCATCGAGATCCCGACCGGGGGTCTGTGCTTCAGATTGCCAGACTTCGAAGGAACAATCGAGCTCCCGTTGCGGGCGTAAGGGGAAAATCCGTTCACGATCATCCCTGAAACTGTAGGACTTACCTACACACAAACGGCAATGCGCCTTGCCTTTACTGAAACCTACCGGACAGAAGCGGGTGAACATGGCCTGAGTGCGTCCATAGTACCAGAGCAGGGGCTTCTCGCCCTGCTGGTCTTTAATGCGCCTTGCGAGTGACAAACTCAGATCAGAGCTGAGCTCAGGCGAGATCAGCACGGACTGATAGCCCTCTTCACGAAGCGCCCGGTAAGTTTCCTGATTCCAGACCTGACTTCCCTGCCAACCGATTGAAAGCAGTTTGGTCAGATCGAGTCTTTCCAGTTGTTTAGGTAAGCCGGATGGCCCCAAGGCCACGGCAGCTAATCCTAAAGGAGCTAGCCTAATAAGCGCCTCTTCGATCTCCTGATTCACCTTGACAATCTCCAAGGGAGGCATCAGCACGCCCAACGTGGCTCGCGGGTGGAAGCCGGCTTTCAGTGTGCGGAATTCCGTTTCGCTTAGTTGAGCGATTTCACCGGCCGGGAGCAGAAAGAGCCCTTCCGTCACTCTGAAGACGGTGGGTAACGGGTCCGACTGTTGCCAGAATGGCAAACTTATGGCCAAAGCCCAGTCCTTCGCAGCAACCGCCTCAGACGCGCCACTAGGTACTGCCTTCGCTTCGACCACGGGCTCGTACTCAGCCAAACGTTCCAGAGCAAATCTACGAAAACGATTCAGGTCGCTGATTCGCCAGGCCGGTGCAGCTTCAACCTTGATAACACCCGGACGGTAAGCTGTCCCGCCCAGTTTAGACAATTGCTGCTTGACCCGCTCAGGATCCAGAGGCGAATCCAGAACTTCCGGAGCAGGGTCCAACTCCGAGGCATAGACATCAAGCACCGAGGCACCCTGACGCAAACGCAGAACGAAATCACCGGAAGTTACTTGTTCCAGGTTAATATCGACCGGGCTTCTGCGGTCGGCAGTGTCCGGTAGGGTCACCATCTCTGCCTGATTCATCTGCCAGACTTCGATCGGAGCTTTGAGGCGGCGGAGGAGTTTGGGGTGGAAACCTTTGACTTCAATAGTACGCGGCAACGGCCCTGACCTGATCACGCCACAAGGTGCGGTCGCCAGATCTTCACCTTTAGGGGTCCTCAATGTCATTTGACTGCCTGAAGACGGCAGATAATCCTGCGGGAGTTCCGGAGCTCTGAAGAAGTAGAAACTCCCTTGATCTTCTTGGATTTCGGCCAGCTGACCCAGATACAGACCCATGTGACCGGTCCGCTTGCCACTCAGGAACTCCTGATTGCGCTCCCCTTCCCAGAGTTGCTGATTGAAACTCCCGCCGCGATTGAACGCGATCAGTAAGTCTCTCTCGCGGTCCGGCGTCAACACCTCTGCGGCATTGTCACCGGCTACCAAACGATTCAGGGCTTCTCGATAAACAGCCGTGATTTGGCCTGTATATTCAGCAGAACGAAGCCGCCCCTCAATCTTGAGCGAATCAGCTCCACTGGCCAAAACCCGGTCCAGCATTGAAAAAGCACCCAGATCGCGAGGCGACAACCACGGCCCTTCAGGACGAAAGACGTCGTCTCCTCGCAAGATCTCATAGGTTTTGCGACAGCTCTGAGCACAGTCGCCGCGATTCGCGCTGCGACCACCCATGAAATGACTCATGTGACACTGCCCCGACACACTCATACAGAGCGCTCCATGAATGAAGACTTCTGTTTCGAGTTCGATACTGTGTGCGAAAGTAGTCAAATCCGTGATCTGCTCCAGAGTCAATTCGCGAGGCAGGACCACTCGAGAGCAGCCCAGTTCCCGGTAGCGCTCAAGTGCTTCTCTAGTGCCCGCTGTACACTGAGTGCTGGCGTGGACGACCAGTTCAGGTAGAAGCGTATTAAGCAGGCGCATTAATCCGCGATCCTGAACTATTGCAGCATCAACGCCTGCCTCTCGAGCGAAGCTGAGCAGGTCAAGCGCCTCCGCTAACTCGTCTTCATAAAGCAGAATATTTAAGGCGAGATAGACCTTTGTCCCTCGACTATGAGCCTCAGAGATGAGTCCGGGCAGATCTTCACGTTCGAACTGCGCCTTTGCACCTCGGGCATTGAGACGGCCCGAGCCCAAATAAATGGCATCAGCACCACCATTCAAGGCAGCTTGAAAGCTCTCTTTTGTTCCGGCCGGTGCCAGGAGTTCAGGCAGTTTAGCCATGATCATCTCCTAAGCGTTGTTTGCTGCGGGAGATGGCTTCGTGAATGGCCTCAGGCAAATTCTGGAATGTATTGAGGAAATGCTCAATCTCATAGGTTTCTTCGAGCCACGCTGCAGTGTCGATCGAGAGCAGTTCATCCTTCAGAACCTCCTCTGATACATCCAGCCCGGTGAGATTGAAATCCGCAGGATAAGGTGCTTTACCTAAGGCATTGGTTTCGGCTGAGACCTCATTCGCACAGCGCTTCAGAATCCATTCGAGCACCCGGAAATTCTCCCGGTAACCCGGCCAAATATATTCATCATGCCTGTCTTTCCGAAACCAGTTCACCATGAATATCCGGGGCGGGAAAGTCAGCTGCTCCCCGATGGTCAGCCAGTTGCTCAGATAATCGCCCATGTTGGTCCCCAGGAAGGGCAAAAGCCCCATGGGATTGCGCTCCAGATGGTCTTCCCTTTCAGCCGAGATGGAAGCGCCCATATAAACGCCCTGTTCCCAATCGTCCGCTTCGACGATCAACGGGTGAATCCGGCTGCTGCGGCCGCCGAAAATAATCGCGGAGATCGGCACACCGGCCGGGTCCTCCCAGTGAGGTGACATGGTAGCCAGCTGACTTGCATGCGTGGTGAAGCGGCTATTCGGGTGGGCGGCCGTATAAGGGCTCTCGGGGGTCCAGGCTTGCCCCTGCCAGTTGAGTAAGCTTTTGGGAGGCACTTCCCTCTTCCCCTCCCACCAGGGCAGGCCGTCTTCTGAGACAGCGACATTTGTAAGAATCGAATTGGAGCGGATCATCTCCAGGGCTCTGGGATTGGATTTCTCATTCACACCGGCCAAAACCGAGAAAAAGCCCGCCTCAGGATTGATTGCCCAGAGCCGCCCGTCCGGTCCGGGTCTGAGCCAGGCGATATCGTCACCGACGGTATAACATTTATAACCTTCCGCGTATTCCGGCGGCAGTATAAAGGCCAGATTGGACTTGCCTGCAGAAGAAGGAAATGCGCCGGCGATATAATGCACTTCGCCTTCCGGGTTCTCGATTGCGATCAGCATCATATGTTCAGCAAGCCAACCCTCTCTTGTGGCTTTGGCCGAACCGATGACCATGCCCAAGCTCC
>CAZJTS010000183.1:0-4331 GCA_964548975.1 uncultured Fastidiosipila sp. | reverse complement strand
GGGTTATGTGCTCAATTACCATCTCGATATCCACGGGATCTGGAGTTTTGTCGGTATGAGAACGCTGCTCTTTCATTTCACCATGATTTTCGGGGCGGTCCTAATCCGGGTGAGCCACTACTACAAGCCAAAACCCGGCGACCAGTGGCGCGCATTCCTGCCCGTCCTCCTGATGCTCATTCCCGGCCTCATCCTGAATCGCCTTTACGGCTACGACTACGCCTTCACCGATGGCGGGCACAACACCCCCTTCACTATTCTCAGCGATGCCCTGCCTAAACCACTTTATCTCCTCGTGCTCTACACAGGATTTTTTCTCCTGATCTGGCTCATTTTCTATCTGAGGTTGCCACTTTTCTCCAAGCGGCGCTTTGGCCAAAGCCGAGATTCCGGAGGTCAGCTGAACTAGATGCCGAAGTCCGCCCTTCGTTTATCACTTGGCGCTTTCGTCCGTGACTTTAAGCAGCACTGGCGTGGCCTGGTGAAATTCGCGATTGTTTTCCAGCTGCTTACGGCATTTCTGCTGAAGCCGATCGCGTATCGGGCAGGTAACTTGCTTTTGAACCGGGCGGGTATCCCTTCGCTCCGCCTCGATGCCCTGGGGCGGGCGGCCGGTGAGCCGTTGTTCTGGTTGGCGGCACTCCTCGCCATGATGACCGTGACGTTTCTCCTGGTCTTTGAATTCTCAACTTATGTGTATCTCAGCTCATCTGAAACTCCCGAGCTGCCGTTTTGGACGAAACTTCGCTACGTCTTCGACCGCGTGGATTACATGCTCATGCCGCATCGCCTGCCTTTGCTGCTGCTCCTGATGCCCTTGCTGCTGGTGATCAGCAGCATTTATAGCAGTACCGTGATTAATGACTACCACATTCCGCGATTCGTCATGGACACCATCCGCAAAACGCCGTGGATGGTCGCGGTGTACACCTGTCTGGTTTTGCTCATCATTTATGCAGCGCTGCGCACCTGTTTTACTCTTCAGGGCTTTATTCTGGGAAAGCTGAGCTGGCGAAACGCCTTCCGGCAAAGCCTCCACCTCACCCGGACCTTCGCGCGCACGGTATTCTTCACATTGCTGGTTATTCTCCTGCTCACCGCAATTCTCATGGGCCTCCTACAGCTGCTTGGGGTCGGGATCGTTTATGTGATTATGCGGCTATATCGTCAGGGTGAAGTGCTTACCGGCATGGACCTCACCTTGCTCTTCGGGATCCGTCGCCTGCTCAGGCACCTGAGCATGGTTATGCTCACGGCGGTAACGGTCTCAGCTCTGACCCAGCTTTATCGCCTGCTCGGCGGTAAGTTTGTCAAGAATCGGCGGACGCCCGTTCCCTTGAATCGTCACCTCAGGCAGGCCCTCTCCGGGCTTACGGCGATCGGTTTGCTCCTGGCTTTGGCCTATCAGTTATGGAGCATCATGTACATAACGATACCGGTGGGCGACTGGTGGAATCTCTCGGGGAGCGTCGAGATCGTGGCGCACCGCGGCGCTTCGCAGCACGCGCCGGAGAACACGATTGTCGCAATTGAAGAAGCCATCGCTCAGCAGGCGGACCGCGTGGAGATCGATGTGCAGCTCAGTCGGGACGGCGAAGTCGTCCTCTTCCACGATCGCACCCTGCGGCGGATTGCGGGCAGATCGGAGCGCATAGCGGATCTCACGCTTGAGGAGATAAGCAAGATCGATGCCGGCAGCTGGTTCGCGCCGCAGTTTAGGGAGGCGAGGATCCCGACTTTGGCCGAGGCATTAAAGACCGGGAGGGACCGCATCAAGTTCAATATCGAGCTAAAGCCGGACGGCAACGAGGAAGCATTGGCCCAAGCCGTCGTCAAGGTCCTCGCAGAGGAGAACGCCTTCCACAGCTCAGAGCTGTCTTCGCTCGATCTTTCGGCTCTGGAAGCGGCCAAAGCCAGCAACCCGTTGGTCCGGATCGGCATCATTTTACCGCTCATCACGGGCCACCTCACCCCCGATGACCCGGTCGATTTCTACAGTGTTGAGTTTTCACAGGTCAGCATCAGCAAGATTGAAGACGCCCATGCGATGGGGCGCCCGGTCCATGTCTGGACTGTGAATACCGTCCAGGGCTTCGATCGGATGCGCGAACTCCAGGTCGACGGCGTCATCACGGACTATCCCGCGGAGGCCAGAGCGCGCCTCACCGGATCCCCGTTCGAGCTCGGTTTCTTCAGCTTCCTGACTGAAATTCGCTAACATCCGGACACAAACTGTACTCAATTTACATACAAAGGTTTCACACAATACCGGCGCTTCGGGCCCCATTGCGCCTTACTCTGAGACTCACTCCTTTACAATTGCATATAAGAATCGCGCGAGAAATCTCGAGCATTCTCATAAGTCACGGCCTGGCCCGAGAGGTGAGGCAATAGGAGGAAATCATGGCTCAACAACATCCACAGGGACCAAGAGATACACACACAACTGTCGTCCGTACCGGAAGACCGAGTTGGCTTCCGGCACTCATTATCATCGTCGTGCTCGCAGTAGTCCTTTATCTGCTCTACGCAAACGGCGTTTTCGGTAACAGAACCAACAACACTGACCCCGGAACACCGCAAACTCAGGTACAGGAAGAAGCACCTGCTGAGGGCGTCACCCGATAGCTGAAATTACAACTTAAGAACGACAAGCTGTCTCCGATGAGGCAGCTTTATTTTTTCTTCCGATCCTCCGGCTTACTGCTCCCGTACTTCTGGACATAGTAGAGATCGCGAAAACCTCTGAACAAAATGATAAAAGTTAAAATATAAACGATGTAAAGCCAGATCGGATGCTTACTCACCTGGTAATAAAGCATGAACCAGAGCGTGTGCGAGACGAGGACATAGAAGTTACCCATTTTCCGATAGTAGTAACGTTTATCCGCCTCCCGTTCTTCCTTGCTTTTCGTCAGATATTCCGTCAACAGAATCGGCCCCTTATTCATAAAGCAGAGGATCCCGGCGATCGTCGCGGTCGATGCGAGCACCAGATTCAGGACGAAGGTGAATGTATTGTCGATCATTTCTGCGCTCCTATTTATCTGCAGGCGACTTTGGCCAAAACCGAGTGTAGCCCTAATTTGTAAATTTTTTTGAAACAGTCTAAACGTAGAGAAAAGCCTGTTTCTAATGGTTACTATGAGCTTACAGAAATATCTGGAATATTTCGAGGAGGTTTACGTATGTCAATGGCAAAATTGAAAAAACTCTTTTCAGCTGCCCTGGTCTGCGCGTTCGTCGCCGGCACCATCGCTCTCACCGGCTCTTTAGCCGAAGCAAGTGAAATCCCTGTAGAGCAGGAAGCCGCCGTCTCTGATGTAGATCAGACGGAAAATGTCTTACTGGTCGATGATTCAGAGACAACCGATGTCGCTGTTCAAGCCGGCCCAGTGGATGAAGAAGGTCCTGCAGAGCCGGATCCGCTCAGTCCGGAAGGTGACCCTGATGAAGTTATTGAAGTCACTGCAGCCGTCTCCGGTGAAGTGACGGTTGAAGCCACAGGCGAAGCCTCGGCTGAAGCTACCGGTGGAGTCACGGTTGAAGCTACCGGTGAAGTCACGGTTGAAGCTGGCACAGAAGGCAGTGTCGAGGAAAGTACTGAGACAACGGTTGCAGAAATTGTCACCCTGACTTTGGATCTGGCAGGCGGTGAATGGTCGAATCCGGCTTACGCCGATGAAGCGGTGATGGAATTCCCTGTCGGAGAGTATGTGTTCTTCTTCATTGAGAACGATGTCGCTACCCGTGAAGGCTTCACACTTGACGGTTGGATCGATGCGAACGATGAAATCTACGCAGGTGGACCCATCACTGAAAACATCGTCGTTAGGGCAAACTGGGTCGAAGCAGGAGAGCCCACGAGACCACAGGATCCCGAACCCAGTGAGCGCGGCGAAAGCACTGAAGTTCCTCCCACCCGACCACTAGACCCGGAGCCTAATGAGCGCGGAGAAACTACAGAAGTTCCTCCCACCAGGCCGCTCGATCCGGAACCCAACTGGCGCGGAGAACCTACCAATCCTCCCGTCCCTTCAACCGGTGAACAGGTGGGTTCACTGATCCCAATCCTCTTAGTCGTCGTCGGTGCTGCGCTTATTGTAATCAGGAAATTGGTTCGTAAGCCCGAGTAAAATCGGTGTTTAGGTGAAGATCCGAGAGCCGTCCCTTTGCGGGGGCGGCTTTTTCTGTTTGACTTTCTACAGGTACCTGTTTTATAATTTGAGCAAATCACACAGGTACCTGTCAGAAAGGAGAGAACTCATTGAAAACTCACACAACACTACTTAATTCCCTGGATCGGGTGATGCGCTTACTGCGCAGAAACT
>CAZJTS010000182.1:0-4374 GCA_964548975.1 uncultured Fastidiosipila sp. | reverse complement strand
ACGCTCTGCCATAACCGGCATGATCGCATCCTGGTACTGGTCATAAAAATCGTAATCTTCCAGCACAAGGGATTTGGGGTCAAATCCCTCAACCGGTGCGATATCGACAAAAACATCAGTCGCCCAACCACCCAGAAAAACATTTACCAAGTCATGGTATGCAATGTGCTCAGCATCACCGCGCCACATCGCCATTTCCGGTCGATCAGGATCCGGTTTGTCGAAACCGGCCGATTCAAGGACTCTGATGATCTCCCTTCTCAATTCTTCGTGTTGATCATCATCAAAATCGGTTGTTTCAATCGTAAAGCCTTCGTGCCCCTCATCAGGACGCCATGCACCAATACCCATCGGTTTTCTCCTTCCTAACCTCAACCAGCAGAGAGCGTTGAAGAATTTAATATCGTGGCATCGCTTAGTAGAGGATCGGTTGAGGTGGCGACATCCGCCAACTCCAAGAGAGACCAGCCATGCTCGTGGAAGAAATCGACCAGCTCGTACTTCGTTTTGATGGCTGTTGGATCCTCGCCGTTGTCGGTTGTTATCCAATACGGTGAACAGGAGAAGTCCTGGTTTTTAGACGGATCCAGGTCGTCCCAATCCTTCTGCTCCGACGCGAGATCATCGTCTGTCTGGATGTAGCAGCCGGTCGAGCCTATTTGAAAAGCACCCTTTTTATCAGTGGAACTCAGAATACTACATGCGTCCAATAAATCAGCAACTGAATAGGTACTATCAAGCAGATCACCTTTTGAAATGGACCATGACCATTTATCATCGCCTTCAGTGCTCACATTGTACCAGCGATCATCACCCTCAGCGCTAACCAAGAGAAAACGCTGTTTGCCAGTGATTGCTGACGCAAAACACTTGAGTAGAGCAAGATCCTCTTCGTGATCACCGTATCTCAACAGGATAGAGTGCTGAGGCATGTTGACATAATTGGCGACATCCTCAGATCCGAGTGCGATCATCAGGCTACGCGGTTCGTCCGCCCCGAGCGAGAACCGCGTATTCAAATGGATCGCACTACCAGCATCGCCGATAACTGTTGTGATTGGCGCTGTGTAGCTGCCGTCGTACTGAGGCGCACTCGTCGCCTCGCCTTGGGATGCATGACGCAAATGCCAATGCTCGCGCTGCAGGGCCTGAATTTCGCGTTCCAGCGCGTGTACGACCTGCCCCGCGCTCAAAGGTACTGCCGGCTCGATTAAAGCCTTAAAACGGTGGTTCATGATCACTCTCCTAGTGTCGGATGACAGGCGGACAGATCAGACTCTGCGCCGGCACTTAGCGGGTCGACTCCCAGGGTATCGCCGAGGTCAGGGGTATTCAGCACCTTGGTCAGATTCGAAATCGGTGTGTGTTGCGCCAGCCGAGTTACCAGGGCGCGCAGGTCATCAGCCGTGTGCGGACATTCAAGATAGGCATCCACCATGTCAGCCGCAATCTGTGATTGCAGTTGGTCCGCCATGGTCTTACGCGACCCAAGGAAACGGCTAAGTTCATTGATCAGATCGGCCGTGTTCAGGTCACCATCGACGTTCCCCCAGCGACCGAGATAATGATCCTCGACGGCATCGGCCGTAAAACGAGTGGCTATATCCGCACCGACAAAAACCGCTTCGGTCAGAAGCATTCCCGCGCCGCGGGCCACCGACTGATAATCGTCAAGCGCAATGTTCCGGGATGACATGAAATCCGTAATCTGGGTGCGCATCGATTCATGTAGAAAAGCGTAATGCTCTGCAATACCTTCGAAGCTCGTGGCCAGCCTTTCGTTGTCGACGTGGGTCAGCCCAGTCACATGTTCTTCACACGCATCCCAGCCTTCCTCATTCACCGTGTCCAGAAACTGAGGCACGCTAAGAATACTCATCTCGCGGTTCAGGTCCGCACTGATAGCGGCACCGTCTGGATCAGTCTCGAAATACTCAGTGACGGCACGAACTATCGCATCGGGCGTAGTACAGGTATCAACCTGCTTGTTCAGGTGAGCAAGGCCATCCAAACTAACGACTTTCGGCAAGGGGTAACCAGAAGGCGATCCGTTTTTCCACACAACAGAAAAAATTTCGCTGGCCGGCACAGGAAGCGCCTGGGCCCGGCATTCGGCATGAACGGCGCGGTAAATTTTGATACCGGTATCGACAGCCTCCTTCAACGCTGAGCGCAGGGCTTCATCACAAAGTAGAGGGTAGTGATCATCTTCGAGGTGTACCATGAAACGCGTATACGCCCAACGGTCCTCGTTCTCATGCAAGACGATTTCGGATACGACCTTGCCTCCCACGATCTTACCGTCCACCCGGCTTGTGAAAGGTACGGTGATCATGACTTCATCACCCGTATTGGTGACGTCAGCGGAAAGTCCCCAAGAATGAAGATCAGCTTGCTTCTCCGCAATGTTCAGGTAGTGCGTTGTATTCTTCATACGTCACCCCAACGTAGGCCGCAGATCGGCTTCCGAACTTGCCAACGGATCGGCTGTTGGTGTTTCCAGATTCAATTTGCCAGGGATCGCTTTGCGCTGATCGATGCTTTCCAGAACATCGCCCAGGGTGGCGCAGTACCAATCGCCCTCGTAGGTCAGCAGCGTCAGGTTATACAGATCACCGGCTTCCAGGTAGCGGATATCCGGATTGGCATCAATTGCAGCTGCTGCACTAGAACGGGTCGATTCGACCCCGTGCATATCCAGAACATCATTCAAAGCGACTTCAAGGACACTCTGATCGTCCGGGCTATGGTAGCAGTCGCGCACCCACTGGGCAGCCGCTTCGTTGGCGTGAGGATCGATGAGGCCCGTCAGGAGGCCCACGGCGGCGTGTGCCTGCTCTTCGGTGTAACCGGCCAGTTCAAGCTGTGTCGCCAACACATCGGTGCTGGTAATCGCGTTGGCATTCGTCTCGGCCCGCGCGTGTTCGGTTTCGGCATGGAGCGTGTCCATCAGGTCACATGCCAGGTCTTCGTTCTCGTCTACCAGAACGTCTTGAATATCAGTGATGGTGACGCTGATGCCGAGATTGACTTGCTGGAAGCCATGGGACTGCCAAAAGTCCGCCGGAATGTGGCTCCGGACTTCACCCCAAGTGAAATATCCGTCCTCTACCGCTTGGGCGCCGCCTTCACTGGTGAACACGTATTCGCGAACGGCACTACGCAGATCTGCTTCAACGCTGTCACGCGGTTCTGTGATGAACTGTTCAAGGTAAACCGTTTCGTTGTCCAAGTCCTGGCAAATCAGGTTGATCAGTTGCATGGGAAGACCCTCTTTCGGAAGCGCGGCGGGAGCCAAATAGCCCCTGCCGCTTAGTGATTTTAAGCCATCGAAGGTGCAGACGATGATACCTTGGGTGATTCAACTGCGCAGACGTCGGTCACATCGGGCATGGTGATTTCAGTAGGTAGCCCGGCATGGCCTTCAGGCTCATCACCTGACCACTCGACGCGCAATACTGTTTCCTGACCGATCGGTAGCCCTTGTTGGTCAACCGTGGCTTGCATGGTGGCGTAAAAGGCAGCGGCTTGCTCAACAGCGATGCGCAGATTCGCCGCAGCCTCAGGGTCTTTCTCAATGGCTTCGGCCGTTTCAACACCATGTTCGATGCTGATTACGCCTTCCCCATATTGGGCGCCCACAATCGCAATGGCGCTGGGGGCAACGTGTACTCGGGCGCTGATTTCCAATCCCTGGTTCGTCGTCACGACGTTATCCGGTTTCCAGAGATTTCCTTTGGCCGCTTCATCCTTGGCCAGTGCCTCGCCCACCTGTAGAAAGCGCGTATCGAGATGATCCACAGTGTACGTAAGACGAGCTAAACCATCATCGGCCGCGTCCACTTTGTGCTTCATCGCGGCTCGCACACTGGCAAGCACATCGGGCGGCAGGGTTCTTTCGAATTCAATTTTTACGGTGCAGTTATTCTGGACAATAATGTTGTCCGCATCACAGCGAAGAACGAAATCGCTGGCGACCTTCAACTGCTGATCAATCGCCTCCGCCAATTGCTTTACAGCCTCCGGCTCCTGTCCGAAAAGCCGATCATCATCGGATATCATAACCGCGATGTAGGCATACGGATAAGCGCTGTCCGCTTCCGAGTGTGGCTCAGTATCCACGGTGAGAAAAATACGCGATAGCTCACCTTCCTCCTCACGGTTCTTCTGGGTTAGCTCACGAAAAAACACCGCATCGATGTAGGGACCGTTGTGGTGTACTTCACGCTCCGAACGCCCGATAGATGCATCAACCGCGGACTGTAGATGGTGCTTAAGTTTTTCAACATGGTCTATCATGGGACTGCCATACCTTATTGGGTTAGAGTAAGTTCAGCGCTACCGCCTTTGCTGGCCAAAGGGTCACGTAGACGT
>CAZJTS010000181.1:0-4441 GCA_964548975.1 uncultured Fastidiosipila sp. | reverse complement strand
ACTGTCCTTGAGTTGGAACATGATGTTGATACCCCAGCTTTGCCGGTCGTTCAGGATTACTTCATGTACACGGTCAAAGACGGCGACAGCTATTCCAGCATTGCGAAAAGCTTCGACCTGAACTTCTATGACCTGGCCGCATATAACGAGCGTGCTTTGGACGACCTGCTCGTCGGCTACGAACTCAAAATCCCCGCCTCACTTAGCGCACAGGAAGAAGCTCGTGAAATGGCTGAAGCCGCATTCTCCGACACCGACGTGAGCGAGGAAGATAGCGCAGAAACGACGACCGAGACACCGGAAGCGACTGAAGCGCCGACCACGACGACTACTACTACAGAGCGTGCGACGACAACTACTACCGAGCGTCCGACGACAACGACTACTGAACGTCCGTCAACAACGACTACCGAGCGTCCGACGACAACAACTACGGAGCGCCCGACTACGACTACTACCGAGCGCCCGACGATTACAACTACGGAGCGCCCGACTACTACAACCACCGAACGTCCGACGACAACTACTACTGAGCGTCCGACCACTACAACAACTGAGCGCCCGACCACAACTACAACCGAGGCGCCCACTACAACCACTACGACAGCAGCTCCCACGACCACGACCACAGAGGCGCCGACGACTACAACGACCACAGCACCTCCCACAACAACCACTACTGAGGCACCGACAACAACGACCACCGTGCCGCCGACAACCACGACAACGCCTGCGCCCACGACAACAGCTGAGCCGGAACCTGCACCGGATCCTTACGTCCGGATCGATGGTCTGAAGCCCATGACACAGGCTGAGTACGGTAATTACCAGAGAATTCAAAGCTGGTACAAACGCACCAACAGCCTGATCGGATCTGTTGACCAGGGTGCTTGGAGCTATACCTGGGGTGCTTGTACCTGGTATGCGTGGAACGCTAGAGCCGCGATTGGTCTACCCCTTGAGCAGAGACTCGGTGGCGCCGGAACCTGGGGCACAAATACTTCCAGACCTGTTGGCTATACACCGACTGTGGGTTCAATTGGTTGGGATAGAGCCGGCTACCATGTCTTCTTCGTTGAAGCCGTGTATGAGAATGGCAGCATACTCGTATCGGAAGGCGGCTGGAACTACAGAAACGGCAATTATAACCGTCGTGTCATCCCCAGTTACCGCGTTGGCAACTATACCTACATCGGCTAGACTAAGCAAAAGCTGATTAGAAGAAGGTAATCTCCCGGAATGGAAATTACCTTCTTTTTTCTTTCAATTATTTCTTAGATGAGATGTGCTATAGTGTAGCGCATCTGTTGATAAATTTTCTCAGGAGACCATATGTTAAGTAAAGTCCGTTCCCTCTTCGCTGCTCGCGATATGACCGAGGGCAAGGTTCTGAATAATCTGGTTCGTTTTTCGATTCCGCTTGTGCTCGGTAACTTTGCCCAGCAACTTTATGCAACGGTTGACTCGATTGTTGTGGGCCAGCGTGTGCCGGGTGGACTGGCGGCGATTGGGGCGACAGCACCTTTAATCAACCTCCTGATAGTCCTGTTTATGGCGGTTGCAACGGGCGCTTCGATCATGGTTGCGCAGTATTT
The DNA here is from genome assembly GCA_964548975.1 of uncultured Fastidiosipila sp. GTDB lineage: Bacteria > Bacillota > Clostridia > Saccharofermentanales > Fastidiosipilaceae > JAAYZH01. Next base: position 2,846 of record CAZJTS010000181.1, on the reverse strand, counting down.
CGGGGCGAAAGATTTTAAACGCTTGGGCAGAACCATTGGTAACACGTTGGTACTAATCTTTTTAGCCTCAGTGCTCATGATGGCGATTGCAATCCCAAGTGCGCGTCCATTACTCACTGCCTTAAACACACCACCTGAAATTCTGGAGATGTCCAGAGAATATTTGGTGATTATCTTCATTGGTGTAATGGGCGGAGGCTTTTATAACATCATTTCGGGGATACTGAGAGGCCTCGGTGATTCATTGTCACCTCTGCTGTTTCTTCTGTTGGCAACTGTTGTCAACACGATTCTCGATATCTACTTCGTCTGGGGTTTGGGCTGGGGTGTTGCCGGAGCCGCCTGGGCGACGATCATCGCGCAAGGGATCTCCGCTGTGCTCTGTCTCTTACGACTCATCCGGATGCCGGACCTAAACCGGATCACAAAGCAACAGTTAAAGCCGGATCTCAGTCTTATCAAGGAACTCTTGCGTCTGGGACTGCCGGCAGGTGTGACACAGGGGATCTTTTCCTTTGCCATGATTATGGTGCAGAACCTGACGAACCAGATGGGGACGACCGTTATTGAGGCCAATACGGCGGTGATCCGCGTCGACGGTTTCGCTATGATGCCGAATTTCACTTTCGGACTGGCGGCGACGACCTTCATTGGCCAAAACATTGGAGCTCGCAAAATGGATCGGGTGAAGGAAGGGGCCAAAGTCGTCGCTCGCCTGGCGTTCGGCGTCTCTTTGACCTTGACGATCCTTATCCTGATCTTTGGCCGACATATGCTAGGGCTCTTCACGCGTGACACTCAGGTGATCGAGATCGGCTACGGCATGATGCTGATTCTCGCGGCCGGGTATGTAGCCGTATCTCAGACGCAGGCCTTCGGCGGTATCTTACGGGGCGCGGGCGATACGATGCCTGCCATGTGGATCTCGCTTCTGACCACTATTGTGCTGCGCGTGCCTTTGGCCTACTTATTGACCTGGCTGACACGTTCCGAGAGGTGGCCTTCGGGCTCTCCGTTCATGCTGAGTACATCTCTGGTGACGAGCTGGGTGGTGGGCGCAATATTGACCTATCTCTGGTATAGGCGGGGCAAGTGGCAGGAGAAGAGTATTATTCAACGAGACGTTGAACCCGCTCCAGGAGCCTGACCCGATCGTTTCTGACTTCCCCTTGAATACAGTCTTCCCAGAGTGTTTCGAGTACTTGGCCCAAGCGCGGGCTTTCGCGCCAGCCGAGCGCTTTCAGATCTGCGCCATTGATCGCCAGATCGGCCGGGGTAGAGGGGAGATGATGTTCTTTTATCTCGGCCAAAGCCAAAGCTATCTCATTCAAATACGGTGAATTCGGATGCAACGCCTGATGCAACCGTTGCCAATCTGCTAAATCAACCTGGTACTGCCGGGCCATCCGGAGAAGGTTGGCGGCGCTGGCGGGCGGGCTATTCTCGTAGGCTGACGTTGTGGCTAAGAAACGCTTGCCTTCTTCACGACTCAGACGAAGTCGTGCTAAAATCTGTCTCCTCACATCAACCGTTAGGAACGTGCCGATCAGGCTGAGGCGCAGGGCAAAATCCTGAGGCAGTGCCCGAAAAGTACTTTCGCTTACCGGTAGTTCTTCCGGCAGTTCCGGGAAGAGATAAAGAAAAATATCCCTTTGTAGAGGCAATTGTTCAGCGAAATAAGCCCCGGTCAATAAGCGCCTGAGTTCTCCGGCGATACGTTCCGGCGCGATAAAATCCAGGTCCATAAAGAGATGCCTGGCCGCACGTAATGTTTCATCCTCGATGGCAAAGCCATAACTTGCCGCCAGACGATAGGCTCTGAGGATCCTCAAAGCGTCCTCACCAAAACGTATGAAAGGCTCACCGACACAGCGAATCAGGCCTTGGCGCAGATCCGCGATACCGCTGGTGGTGTCGACCAGACCTTCGGCCGGGTTATAGGCCAGGGCGTTCATGGTAAAATCCCGTCGCGCCATATCGGTCGCGAGTTCAGTCGTGAAGATGACCCGATCCGGGCGCCGGTGATCTTTATAATCCTTGTCTTCGCGAAAAGATGTGATCTCATAGTTTTTGTGGTTGATAATGACGCCCACCGTGCCGTGCTTGAAGCCGGCGAGCACCTGAGGGTAATTGCTGAACGTCTCCTCGATTTCATCGGGCGTCGCAGAGCTGGCCAGATCGTAGTCCGAAGGGAGCGTACCCAGCAAAAGATCGCGCACGGCACCACCGACCAGGTAGGCTTTGTAGCCTTTGGCCTCCAGCTGGCGAATCAGCTGAAACACTTCGACCGGAATAGGCCAAAGTCCGGGCTTGTCATAGAGTGCCGGCATGATCTCTCACTTCCTAGAGGTCTTTGAGGTAGTCACTGTAGCCTTCTTTTTCCATCTCATCTCGCGGGATGAAGCGGAGCGCGGCGCCATTGATGCAGTAGCGCAAGCCGCCCCGATCTCTGGGGCCGTCGGGGAAAACATGGCCCAAGTGGCTGTCGGCAACGCCGGAACGTACCTCCATGCGGGTTCTGCCGGGCACGCGGTAATCCAGTTTTTCATCCAACTGGCCCTGGCGAATCGGGCGGGTAAAAGACGGCCAACCACAACCGGCATCGTATTTGTCGCGCGAAGAGAAGAGTGCTTCACCACTCACGATATCGACATAGATACCTTCTTCGTAATGTTTGTCGAGAGGTGAGGTAAAGGGGCGTTCCGTGTCTTCATGCTGGGTCACGCTGTAGGCTAGTGGATCGAGCTTCTGCTTCAGTTCCTCGTCGGAAGGCGGAGTCCAGTCGCTGCTGACCAGTACGGCATCGGCAGGCGGCAGCGTATGGAAACTGACATGGCAGTAGCCGC
>CAZJTS010000180.1:0-4475 GCA_964548975.1 uncultured Fastidiosipila sp. | reverse complement strand
GGAAGTTCTGGAATACCTGCCCTCAGTACGAGATCTCCCGTCGATTTGCTATACTCTGTGGAGCGATATTTCGCGCGGAGTGTCTTCTAATGCTGGAACAGAAAACAGTGGAAAAACAGCTGACTGCCTACACCGGCAGGACCTGGGCCGAGGTCGATCTCGACCAGGCGTTGGCGAATTACTTGAGTTTGAAAAGCGGCCTGCGGGCGGGCAGTGTGCTGATGCCGGTGGTTAAGGCGAACGCTTATGGCCACGGGGCCGTGGAGCTCGCACGGATTTATGAGGGGGCGGGAGCCCCGATTTTGGCCGTCGCATGCTTGGACGAGGTCCTTGAGCTCAGACAAGCGGGTCTCACTGTGCCCTTGCTGATGCTGAGCGAAGGCGAGCCGGAACGCCACAGAGAAGGCATTCTGGCAAATGCGACTTATACTGTGTATTCTCTGGCTCAGGCGCAGAAATTGGACCGGGAGGCCCGCGCGCTGGGGCGGCAGGTGACCGTCCATCTGAAGCTCGACAGCGGGATGGGGCGTATCGGGTTCGTGCCCGGCGCTGAGAGCCTTCAGGAAATTCTTACGCTCAGCCAATATCCCGGACTCAATGTCGAGGGGATTTTCACGCATTTTGCTACCGCAGACGGCTTTGATCTCGCGGAATCGGACAGCCCCGAGCCGGGGGAGGCGTATCTACAAGAGCAGTTCCAACGGTTTACTGAATTTCTAAGTCAGCTTGAAGCCGAGGGCCTAAGCTTCCGTTATCGGCACTGTTGTAATTCAGCAGCGACGCTGAGGCACCCCGATATGCATCTGGATGCGGTCCGGGTCGGACTGGCGCTTTACGGTCTGAAACCGGATAACTGTGAATTGCCTGATGGCGTTCGGCCCTTGATGCAATTGAAAAGCCGGGTGCTCCAGGTCAAGACCTTAAGTCCGGGTCAGTCGGTCAGCTATGGTCGACGTTTCGTGGCCGAGTCCGCCGTCTCTGTTGCTACCGTACCCGTGGGCTATGCGGACGGGTATCCGCGCAGCCTGCATGATCGGGCGGAAGCGGTGGTCGGGGGGAGGCGAGTACCTCTCATCGGCACCGTGTGTATGGATGCAACGATTTTTGACGTTACAGGAATCGAGGCGGAGGCCGGCACGGAGCTGCTCTTATGGGGCGGCGAAGAGTTGCCCGCCGAAGAGTTTGCCTCCTGGCAGGGGACGATCAATTATGAAGTACCGTGTCAATTGTCGCGGCGAGTACCCAGAGTTTATCTCAGAAATGATGTGCCGAAGCGGATCACGCGGGTCGGTTTATAGATACCGAAGCAGGCAGACCTTAGGGTAAGGCCGACCGCTGTTGACACTGTAAAGGAAAAACTGATGCCGCCGGTAGAAGGCCATGAGGCGTTCGTTGTGCTGGGCGGTGTAAAGGTAGACTTCGCGGATACCTTGGCCTTTTAGGAAAGTGCATGCGGTCTCCATAAGTTCGCTGCCGATGCCGAGACTATGGTAACGCGGGTCGATGGAGAAACGGGTCAAGAGTGTTTTGCCCAGCGCCTGATCCGAGACCAACCGTACTGATCCGACCCATCGCTCCTGATAGCGCGCGGCCAAAAGATCCTCCCGATCCATCGCCTCGATAATATCTCCGCGCGTTTCATTGAGCGAAGGTAAGGAATAGCTTCCATCACGGCGGTACAGGGGAATCCGGGTTTCCTGGGCATAAAGCATCATTGCCCGTTGCTGCAACTCTAGCAACACGTCAGCCTGATCATGGTCAGTGACTTTCACAATGGTTAGAGCATCCGGATCGATCCTCAAAGCTAATAACCCTTTCACAGCAACACTTGCTTACCTATAATTTAGCATACTGAAGTGTGAATTGGATTACGTAGGTATTTCATTTTTGGGTAGCAAGACACCCTAAACTTACAGACTCTTTACGCGATCGCCCGCGCCTGACTCCAGAAAACAGCCAGATTCTGCTTCAGCCTCTCGTAACGAGCATCGGCATAGGCCTGCATAACATCCCCATCATAGGGCACACGCGTCAGACCCCAGAGTGTCCAGAGATAATCCAAGTAAATCATATTGGCCACGAAACGCATTTTTTCCTGCAGTGTCGCTTCCCGGCCAAAGTACGCGCTGAGCAGCTTATCGTTCTCCGCCTCGGAGTACTCGGCTTCGATCGAAACATCCGCCAAGTCCCACATCGCATCATTCATGCCGGCATATTCCCAGTCGATCAGGTAGAGCTTATCGGAGCCGTGGACCCAATTCGCACAAAGCGAGTCATTGTGGCAGGGCACCTTCGGACCCAGGCCGGTCTGATCCAGACTCGCCTTGATCTGCATGACCTGACGTTTGGCCGAGTGATAATCTTCATATAAAGCCACATGATTCTTCTCGATAATCGCTTCATAATCCGCCGCCATACTGAACACCTCGAATGGCACTCTAGTATCCACCCCGCAGGCGTGAAGTCTGCGAAAAATCTCCGCGATCTCCAAGATGTGCTGATCCTGCCGGAGATCTTCGGCCGTCATCGTGTGCGCATTCGGAATATAACGACTTATCTTATAACCCCGGCGATCGAAATAGAGCAGATCTGAATCAATACCGAGGTGACATGCCAGATTCGTACTGACCTGTTCGTCCGCCCGGTTGATCAGCTCGTCCGTACCCTCGCCGGGCAGCCTCACCACGAGATCATCACCCTCAGGCCTCACGAGATGAAAAGTCCGGTTCGTCATCCCACCAAGCCTCTCCACCTGCGAAAACTTCACATCCAGACCGGCCATCTCCAGCACCTGCCGAATGGCATCCAGATCCCTCGCTGATACATTATTTTTCATAAGCTTTGCTCACTTCTTTCGTTTGATAGTTATAGCCGTAGACCTGCTCACCAACACAGAAACGGAACCCTTGATCGTCTACTCGTATGTCCCTTATGTCCTTTTCTGAGCAGGCCAAAACACGGCTCACTTCCTGCATAATCCTCGATCCACTGGACTCCAGGTACGTCGGATCAAAAGCCCGCAGCTCCTCCAAAGAATCGAACTCGAAGATAAAGTCTTCAGGGTAGGGGCGTATGCACATTTTCAGTTCGTCCAGGTGGGAGCGGTAGATGGCCTCCCATAGCCGCCCCTTCGTCTCAGGCAGATCATATTCCTTGTCTAATATCTCAAGGAAAGTCCTCGTGAAAGTCTCGGCCCAGAACGTGTGCCCCAGCATGATCCAGGAATTCTGCCCGCCAATCTCCACACGGTCGATATAGCCGTCCGCACCGGCTTCGATGCACCACTCGTCCGTCGGTCCTTCGGCATAAACCGCAGCATAGTAGCTGTCCTCCGGCTGGGTGGTGAAGGGGTTGGAGTGGAAATAGTTATCCGCCGAACAGATATAGGAATTGGCCAGCACCGTGCGCGCGGCATAGATGCTTGAATGATTGTTCCGCTCCCGGAACTCCGGGTTATGAATGAGCCTCACCCCCGGCAGATCTGCGAGATACGAGAACGACTCATGCTTATAGCCTGTGACAATGTAGATATCCTTGACCCCCGCGGTCTGCAACTGGCGGATTTGCCGCTCGATCAGCACTTCACCTCGGACAGGAATCAGCGCTTTAGGAGTCTCATAAGCCAAAGGCGCGAAACGACTCGACAAGCCGGCAGCCATAATTATTGCATTATCAACCTGAATCCCCACAGCGCTCTCCTTCCTTCGGTGTTTATTGCCTCTTTGTTAAATTGAGGTTAAGTACACTCAATGATACTTTATTTACTCAAAGAGTCAATAGTGGGGGTGGGGGCGCTGCTGTTAACGTTCACACAAAACTTGAAAAAGTGGCCAATGTAATATGTTTTGCCTGTACCCCCTCCTCACCAAACTCGAGAAAATGGCCCAAGCAAATTAGATAACTACTTACTTTGGCCAAGAATCCGAGTATTGTGAGTTGCTAGTAGAATGCAGCTCATAACCTGAAATCGAGACCACAGAATATTACGTATCTTATTACTTTGGCCAAAAATCCGAGTATTGTGAGTTGCTAGTTAAACGCAGCGCATAACCTGAAATCGAGACCACAGAATAAGGAACCAGAATGATGCCCCAGCCCGTGGACTAAACCCCTTACTTGTGCTATGGTGAGCTTTATCTTTTTAGGGTGAAAGGGGCATTGAGCATGATCTTATATATAGATCCTGGCACCGGGAGTATGCTCTTCACTGTCCTGATCGGCTTGCTGGGCGGGGTGCTTTACTTTGTCCGGAATACGTTGGTGAAGCTGCGCTTAGGTACCGGGTCGAGGCGGCGCAAAGCTAGCGGCGAGTCCCGGAATTCCTTAGTGATATTTTCAGATGATAAGCGATATTGGTCGGTGTTTGAACCCGTCTGTGCTGAGCTGGAGAAGCGGGGCATAGAGGCCTTGTATCTCACTTCTTCCGAAGATGATCCTGCCCTGAAGGTAGAGTTTCAACATCTGAAGGCGGAATT
>CAZJTS010000179.1:0-4489 GCA_964548975.1 uncultured Fastidiosipila sp. | reverse complement strand
ATGCGATAAGTGCCAAAGGTTCTGATCCTTGGAATAGTTGTCTTCACGAGTGACCGGGACCGGAATGCCGCGGGCTTCTGCATACGCAAGCTCCTGCTCGCGTGACTTGATTTCCCAAATACGCCAGGGAGCAATGATCTTTAGATCCGGAGCCAGGGCTTTGATCGCTAGTTCGAAACGAACCTGATCATTGCCTTTGCCAGTGCAGCCATGACAAATGGCAGTGCAATTTTCTTTACGGGCAGTCTCAACTAATTTCTTGCCGATTAAAGGACGAGCGATCGAAGTTCCGAGCAAATAACTGTTCTCGTAGACCGCCTGCGCTTTCAGTGTAGGATAAACGTACTCCGTGACGAATTCCTCAGTGATGTTTTCTACGTAGCATTTCTCCGCGCCCAGCTTCAAGGCTTTGTTTCTGAGAAAATCTTCATCTACACCCACGCCGACATCGCCGCAATAGGCGATTACGTCGCAATCATAATTTTCTAACAACCAAGGTATAATTACCGAGGTATCCAATCCGCCGGAATAGGCGAGCAAAATTCTTTCTTTAGCCATTTGTTCCTCCTGATATGCACTTTGTACTTATAATTTACCAATATTATACGATACTTACGCTAAATACAAGTCGCTCCGAGATCGTATTCGCAGAGAACTTTTCTCACACTTTACTTTTCTATCCCTATGTTATAATTATCGGCAGTGTAATTCAACTTTACTTGTCATTCGAATTTGGAGGTTTATGGTAAAAATGAATGAAAGAAAAGGTTCTATTCAAGTAAGTACGGAAAATATTTTTCCGGTGATCAGACAATGGCTCTATACAGACCGAGATATCTTTATGCGTGAATTGGTCTCGAATGCCGCCGACGCAATAACGAAGCTTGAGCGTTTGCGAGGTCTTGGCGAGTGGGATACAGAAGCAGATCCGGACTATGCAATCCATGTTACTTATGATGCAGAAGCCGGTACTATCTCGATCCGTGATAACGGACTCGGCATGACGGAAGCAGAGATCGATGAATACATCAATCAGATCGCTTATTCCGGCGCAATGGCCTTCGTGGAGCAGTATAAGGATAAGGGCGATGCGGCCGGTGGAGTAATCGGTCACTTTGGCCTTGGCTTCTACTCGTCCTTCATGGTTTCAGACAGTGTGCGGATTGATTCACTGTCCTGGCGGCCCGGCAGCAAACCTTCTTACTGGCTTAGCGAGGATGGTATGAGCTATGTCATGGGTGAGGGCACGCATTCCGAACGAGGCACCCAGATTACAATGGTGCTAAGTGAAGAGGCCAAAGAAGAGATCACTGCTTCCGGTCTTCGTCAAACCTTGATGAAGTATTGTCAATTCATGCCCTACGCAATTTACTTCACGGATACTGCGCAAGAAGAAGCGGACAGCAAGCGCCGCGCCGAACAGCAAGCTAAGCGCCGGGAAGAAGCTGCGGCGAAAGGTGAAGAATTTCTAGAGGACGAACTGCATATTGCAGCGGAAGCCCAGCCCATTAACGACACCAAGCCTCTGTGGCTCAAAGATCCTAAGGAAGTAACGGACGAAGAGTATAAGTCGTTCTACCATCAGGTATTTAATGACTATCGCGAACCATTGTTCTGGATTCACCTCAACATGGATTATCCCTTTAGACTGCGCGGCATCCTCTATTTCCCTCAAGCGGAGGAGCATTATGACACCTTGGCCGGGAGGATCAAAGTCTATTACAACCAGGTATTTGTAGCAGATGACGTCCGTGAACTTGTACCTGATTTCCTGTTCCTTTTGCGGGGCTGTCTGGATAGTCCGGAGCTGCCTCTCAACGTTTCCCGTTCAGCTTTGCAGGCAGACACATCTCTGCAGAAACTCAGTCAGCACATCGTTAGGAAAGTTGCCGACAAGCTCGTCAGCCTGGAGAAAAACGAACGCGAGGTTTACGAGAAGTATGCGGATGATGTTTCTCTCTTCGTGCGCTACGGCAGCTTACGCGATGAGAAGTTCTTTGATCGTGTTCAGGACGCACTCTTATTCAAGCAATACAGCGGCGGTTATGTTTCTCTGAAAGAACTTCGTGAGCTTGATCTGGAAAAAGCCTATTACACCAGTAACGCCAAAGCGCAAGTGGTCTACAATGATCGTCTGCAGCAACAAGGCAAAAATGTACTGGTTATGGAACACGAGTTTGACCTGCCCTTTATGCAGCTCTTGCAGAGCAAAAACCCTAGACCGGCTTTCGTCCGTGTAGATTCCGCAGTGGAAGGAGAGAGCGGCAATGAAGAGCGTCAGGAGCAGCTGCAGAAGCTATTCCAGGCGGCAACTCTGCAGAATAGTCTTGTAGTACAAGTCAAATCTCTGGGTATAGACGGCGAACCTGCCATACTGATTGAAGATGAACAGGCACGCAGCATGCAGGATATGCGCAAGATGTTCCAGAAGATGGAAGGCAAATCCGATGTCGAACTCGACGAAATGTTCCCAGTGCAACGGACTTTGGTCATCAATACCGATAGTTCCCTGATCACGCGTTTATGTCTTCTCGATGAAAGCGCAGGCAAGGAAGAAGCAAGCCAAGAACTTGCCTTGGAGGTCTATGATCTGGCCAGACTCAGCCATGGTTCACTTGAGGGAGCCGAGCTGGTTGCCTTTTTGAAGCGTTCTACAAAGATTCTGGGCAATATTGAGATTTAAGCACGCACAATAATTATCAACGAGAAGGATCCCATTCCTGTCAGCAGACAGAGTAGGGATCCTTTTTGTTGACGTATCAAGAACTGATCATGTGGCAAAATACGTTCTTTTATGAGACGATACTGTAGAATTACGTAGAGATAGGTTTCAACGACAAACCAAGCGGAGGACAGCATGGAAGCAGTAAATAGAGTGTATGCAGTCAAGAAGGCAGAGTATGCAATCGAAGCCCAGAGTGTAGAACAGAAGCTACACGAAGAACTTGGATTGAGTGGGATTCGAAATCTGAGGATTTTCAACCGCTACGACATACAAGGCCTTCCTGAAGCATATTTGGAGCGGGCCTGCCGCGAGCTTTTGGCCGAGCCTCCACTGGATGACTGCTACATCAATGTTGATCGTCCGTGGACTGAGGAGGCTTACGTGCTGGCAGTGGAGGCCTTACCCGGCCAGTTTGATCAGCGGGCCGACTCGGCAGCGCAGTGTCTGCAGTTCCTGACCTCAGGAGCGAGACCGCTGGTCCGCTGTGCAAAAGTATATGTATTTTCTTTGGCCGAACCATTCACTCCTGCAGAGGAAGAGCAGCTCAAGCGGTTTCTCATCAATCCGGTCGAGAACCGCGAAGCCGATCTTGCCAGGCCTGCAACCCTCGTACTTGCAACTGAACTCCCTCCGAATGTAGCCTTGCTCCCCTTGTTGCCCTCCGCAGATGGAGAGGCCCGCGATAAACTCTATCAAGACCTCGGACTGGCAATGTCACCGGCGGATTTTCAAGTCGTGCAAGCCTATTACCGCGAAGAATGCCGCATACCAACACTTACGGAAATTCGCGTTCTCGACACCTACTGGTCTGACCATTGTCGCCATACTACTTTCCATACTCAACTATCTGAGCCGCAATTCGTCGCCGGTGAAGACACAGAAGAAAGCCGCCATTTTTGCGCCGAGCTTGAGGCATCCTATGGCCGCTACAGAGAATTGCGTCGTGAAATATACGGTGACCAGGAGAGCCGCCGTCCGCTTAGTCTGATGGACCTCGGCACGCTGGGAGCGAAAGTGCTTGCTCATCGCGGCTTGATCCCTGACCTTGATAAGTCCGAAGAGATCAATGCCTGCTCAGTCCACGTAACCTTGCAGGAGAATGGACAGGATTGCGATTATCTGCTGATGTTCAAGAATGAGACGCATAATCATCCCACCGAGATTGAACCTTTTGGCGGGGCTGCTACCTGCTTGGGCGGGGCTATTCGTGATCCTTTGTCGGGACGCTCCTATGTGTATCAAGCCATGCGGGTAACAGGTGCCGCGGATCCGCGAACTCCGTTGTCGGAAACTCTGCCAGGGAAACTTAGCCAGCGCAATATCGTCACAGGTGCTGCCCGGGGCTATAGTTCATACGGCAACCAGATCGGCCTCAGTACGGGCCTGGTACGTGAGCTATATCATCCGGATTATGTTGCCAAACGCATGGAGGTCGGAGCTGTGATCGGTTCTGCGCCTGCTGATCAGGTGGTTCGCGAAACACCTGAGCCCGGCGACGTAATTGTCCTTCTTGGGGGACGCACGGGTCGTGACGGTATTGGTGGTGCTACGGGATCTTCACGCGAGCACGATATCCATTCGGTCAAAACCTCCGCTGCTGAAGTGCAAAAAGGCAACCCGCCGGAAGAGCGCAAGATTCAGCGTCTGTTCCGACGTCCGGAAGTATCACGTCTCATCCGCCGCTGCAACGACTATGGAGCGGGGGGAGTGTCTGTAGCGATCGGCGAGCTTGCCGATAGTCTGGATATAGACCTCGACAAGGTT
>CAZJTS010000178.1:0-4527 GCA_964548975.1 uncultured Fastidiosipila sp. | reverse complement strand
ATTTCGAGAAAGAAGGCACAGCGTAGATGGCCACAGTGCTGCTGGACGGTCATGCTGAAGCCGGCGGAGCCAAAGCGCTTTTGGAGTTATTCTACGGGCCTGCTTCCGCTATTTCTAATGAAGTCAATGGACAACAGCTGGAGGGCTTCCTGAGCGGAACGCCTGAACCTTGCTTCATCAGTACCGTTCGGCCGGAGTGCGTTGCTATTGAAATGCCGACCGGTGATATACTTATTTCTGAGCCCGTCGCAAGTGATCTGAAACGGCAAATCAAACGTCAGCTTTATCGTGTATTGGCCGAGGCGAGCGGCTTAAACTGGCCGTGGGGATCCCTGACGGGTATCCGACCGACCTATGTCGCCGGAGAACTGCTCTTGAGCTTTAGCCCGGAGGAAGCCTACCGGCGACTGACCGAAGACTATGCTGTGAGTCCGGGCAAAGCCGCTCTCGCTCTCAGAACAGCAGAAGCCGAAGAAGCCATCTGTGCTCGGCTGGACCCGGGAGCTTATGCGGTCTATGTGGGGGTGCCGTTTTGTCCTACACGCTGCAGCTATTGTTCATTTACCACCGAGGAGGGAATAGGTACGGCCGAAACGCTGGGAGATCGCTACCTGGATAGCTTAGAGCTGGAGATCCAAGACTTTCTGAAGTGGCGAGAACGCCCCGGACAAGACTTAGTAGCCGTCTATGTCGGTGGCGGAACTCCGGCAGCACTTACCGAGGAGCAGTTTGCTCGTTTACTTAAACTTATCAAGACCTTACCTGCCGCGACAAACTGCGAATGGACGGTGGAAGCCGGACGGGCGGATGTCCTGACGGAAGCGAAACTTGCCGCACTCAACTCGGCCGGGATTAAGAGAATCTGCCTCAACCCCCAAACCATGCATGACAGTACGCTCGCCCGTGTGAATCGCAGGGGCACTTCCCGGCAGTTCAGGGAGACTTTTCACCTCGCCCGCGCCCACGGAATGACTATGATTCAAACCGACCTGATCGCCGGGCTTAGAGGTGAAGGGTGGCAGGAGCTGAGGCTTTCCCTGGAGGATGTGATCAGTCTTGAGCCGGATGCGATCACGCTCCATACTTTGGCCCGTAAACGGGGGTCAGCGCATAGCGATCAGGTGAGGAGCGGTCGGGACACCTGGCGAAATCTCCCTGACCCGGAGCTCGAAGAAGCGATTGCTGAAGCGCAGCGGCTCTTGGAAAGCGAGGGCTACAGTCCTTATTATCTATACCGCCAGCATTATGCACTCGGCGGTTTGGAGAATGTCTCCTTTGCCAGAGCCGGGAAACATACCCAATACAATGTCATGATGATGTCTGACCGTTATCCCATTGTGAGCTTCGGGTGCCCCGCAATTTCTAAACAGATTCAGGGCAGAAAGTCACTCCGACTTGCTGCTCCGAAGTCACTTCGCGGCTACTTGGATATCTCCGCACCTTTTCTCGAACGGAAACGCGTGCTCTTTACAAAGCCCTGATCAATATCGTCGCTCACCGTGCTAGAATAGATTGACAGACAGGAGGTTGATCAGGATGGCAGGTCCCAGACGGCATTACGCATTTCCCAGACGCAGAGGTGACAATATCACCCTGATCGGGATGCCGGGTTCGGGTAAGAGTACGCTCGGGCGACGAGCCGCGCGTCTGTTGTCGCGTGAATTTGTCGATACGGACAATGTGCTGGCCAGCCTGACCGGGGTGGCTTCAACTGCAGAATTGAGCAAAAGCACTGACTTTGCGGGCTTTGTCCGCGAGGAGGAGCGAGCCGTACGTTCACTCACGCCGAGCCGTACGATCATCGCTACGGGCGGCAGTGTGATCTATAGCGCGAGGGGTATGCGCCATCTCCAGAAGCTCGGTCCCATTATCTATCTCGAGCAACCGCTCGAGCTGATCGAATCCCGAGTGCATCTGAATCCCAGACGCGGCGTGATTCTAAAAGACAATCAGACCTTCGAGGATCTGTATCATGCTCGACACAAGCTATATCGTCGTTATGCCGATATGGAGTTTTTCGCCGAAACACTGGACATCAAAACATCTGCAAGGCTCTTAGTCGCCTTGATTCACTATATGGAAGCGGAAAGGGAGCGCCTTTATGCAAAGGAAACACATCGCAGCAATTGACATCGGATCGAATGCGCCCAAGCTCATGATTGCCGATGCAGGTAAGGATGGTAAACCTCGAGTGCTCGAAACCATCCGCGCCACTCTCTCATTAGGTATTGATACCTATAATAATCAGGTGATTTCTGAAGAATCCATGAGTCGTCTTTGTGATTTGCTATTGCAATTCAAGATGAAGATGGAAGAGTATAAAGTCAGTGAATATCGCGTGGTCGCAACTTCCGCCGTCCGCGAAGCGCTGAATCAGGACTTCGTCCTCGCCCGCATCAGTCAGCTGACCGGTATTGAGTGTGAAGTCCTGAGTAATTCCGAAGAGCGTTATCTCCATAATCTGGCTTTATCGGAGAACTTCAGTCAGTACCCGCATCTGGTGGAAAAAGGCGCAATCGTGTTGGACCTCGGTGCAGGAAGCATTCAGATATCCTCTTATTCACACAGCCGCCGCCTGATGACCCAGAACCTGAAGCTCGGCTACCTGAGAGTCAGTGAGCTTTTCTCGGAGATGCAGGTCAGGACCGGCGATGTTGCCCGTCTCATGAATGAGTATATCGGCAGCCAGCTTGATACATTGGAACTCTACGGTCCTGAAGCACAAGCGCCGCTTTCCCTGATCGCAGTCGGTAACGATCTGGGTTACCTCAGGAGCTTTGCCGGCCTGAGCGATCCGGATGATTCATTCCTCTCCGCCGCACAGCTTGAAGAAGTCTATCTGCGCCTCCTTCGGGAAACCCCGCTGGATCTCACCTTACATCACGGCATCCCCTCGGACGTGTCCGAGATCTTACTGCCCGCGGCTATGATTCTCTATCGATTCCTCAAGCAATATAATGTGGCAGGTGTATTTATTCCGCCCATGCAGCTGAATAACGGCCTGCTCTTACATATGGCGAAAACCGCCTATAATTTCAAGCCGGCCCATGACCACGAAGCCGACCTTATATCCGCTGTGAAGATGATGGCGCTGCGTTTCGGGGGCCGCAAAAAGCACCTGGAACATATGGAAAGAGATGCCATCGAAATCGCTCGCGCCCTGGGCAAGAAGTTTTTTATCAACGATAAGTTCCTCCTGCTCCTGCGCGTCTCCGTCTGGCTCTCGGAACTCGGCAAGTTCATTCACACCGTCAATTACCCGATTTATTCCGCGGAGATTGTGGAGCACTTGGAATTCATCGGCCTCTCGGATCGCGAAACGGAAATCGTCTCAGAAAGCATCCGTTTCCTCCCGGGCGATGATGTCCCGGTAGATCCGGGGCTCGCCTATCACACCTATAACCACCGCCTGACTGTCCTACAACTGACCGGGATTCTCAGGCTCGTCGATGCCTTGGAGATAACACGCCAAAGCAGGATCAAAAGTATTCAAGCGAAACTCAAGAAACGCACACTCAAGCTGCAAGTTGAGAGCGAAGAGGACCTGGCTCTCGAGAACTGGGCAGTGAGCGGACGCTCACGCCTAATGAATGAACTCTTCGGTCTGCAGATCAATTTCAAGGTAATTGGACCGACAGAAACAGAGGTAGAATCTAATGGATAAAAAGAAGAAGTCGACAGCAAAAGCGAAAATTCCCAGCGGCACGGACCGCTTCATCAACCGTGAACTCAGTTGGCTGGACTTCAACGACCGTGTACTCCATGAGGCACGTGATTCCGAGACCCCTCTGCTGGAGCGTCTGAGTTTTCTCTCGATCACTCAGACGAATCAGGATGAATTCGTCATGGTGCGGATCGCATCGTTGAAGGATCAGATCAAGGAGAACGACACCTCCGTGGATATCGCCGGACTCACGGCGGAGGAACAGCTGGAAGCGATCAGCGAGAAGATGCATGCTTTCGCCCAGAAGCAATATTCCACCCTGAATCGGCAGCTCATTCCGCGCCTGGAGAAGGAAGGCATTTTTCTCCTCGATTTCGAACGTTTGGCCAAAGAACAGGTCGCCTATGTCCAAAACTACTTTCGGACCACCATCTATCCGATCCTGACCCCCATGGCCGTGGATCAGGGGCGGCCGTTCCCGCTTATTCCCAATCGCAGCCTGAACATCGCAGTGCTCCTGGAGCAGGACAATGAGGATGATCACGAATATCACTTCGCGACCGTGCTGGTCCCCCAAGGCCTGCCGCGTCTGGTCAAGTTACCGACCGTCGAGTTCAGCCGTCAGGAAGACCGCAGCCGCAGAAATACCCACTGCTACATACTCTTAGAAGACATCATTACCCAGTACCTCGATGAAATCTTCCACGGCTCCACGATTATCGCTCAATGCCAATACCGGATTATCAGAAACTCCGTTATGGACATCGATGAGGAAGATACGCCTGACCTCATGACGGAGATTGAGAAGCAGTTGCGTCAGCGCCAGTGGGGAGAGGTGATCCGCCTGACCCTAAGAGACGATG
>CAZJTS010000177.1:0-4623 GCA_964548975.1 uncultured Fastidiosipila sp. | reverse complement strand
CTGCGGCTACGGCGAATTCACGAATCCGGTGCATCGCTACACGGATTACCCTGCTGACCTGATCAACTGGGCGACAAATGCGGAGAACATTACTTTGGCCGAGGGCAAAAAAATGTTCGGCGGCAAGCCGGTCATCGGCGGCTTCGACAATAATCCGGGGACGCTGCTCTATAGCGGCACCAAGGAGGAACTGACGGCCAAAGTCCACGAACTGCTGGATGAAGCCGGCACTCGCGGCGTCGCAATTGGCGCGGACTGTACGGTTGCTGACTCGATTGAGAAGTGGCGGTTGAACTTTGTCAGGGATGTGGTGAAGGAGTATTATGAAGCGAAGTAGCTGAGAGCTGGTTAGGTGTTTAGAGCCCGGTAGGTTATGGATCTGCCGGGTTTTTTGGTGCATTTTTGTAGGAAATTGTCCCAATTTTGGGTCTGCATTCAGGGGTAATGTATGTATAATTGTAACTACTTGAGGAACTAAATTCTTGTCGCCGTCCCCAGAGAAGGCGTGGATTGAAGCAATGGTTCCGGTAAGTGTGGAGATGGCGTCTCTGTTTCGCCGTCCTTAGGGACGGCGTGGATTGAAGTTTAACAAGATTTGACTAGTTTTTAGTTGGGCTATATCGCCGTCCTTAGGGGCGGCGTGGATTGAAGTTCTACAGAGCTGTAGCTAACAACGGTTATACAGATCGCCGCCTGTTCTGGGCGGCGTGGATTGAAATGAGAGTCTTGTAGTTTTTGTAGTGGCTGATCATCGGTCATAGCTGAAAATCAACATTGCGTAATGTGTTTGGTTACTATGTCAAATTAATAAAGCGCATACCTAGCGGACACTGCTTAGGCAGGTTTGGATCACAACTACTCTTATTAGAGGTAAGACTATAGATTACTGGTACTGGCCAACGGCGAAATTGCTACACAAACTTACTCCTATCTACGTTATATTTTTTTTATATGGAGGTATATTATGTCAGATTTAATTTACTTAGGCTTTAAACCATATCCCAATTCAGTCAATTCGTTTAACAATCAGGAGATATTCATGACCAACTATGACTATCAGGACTGGTTAGTCATTGTTGGTGACCAGGACCTCGGATTCGAAGGCGAGCGCAACGCCGTTAATGACTTAACAGCAGACAATCCCTACCTCCTCGCCCCCCTCAATCATCACAATGCAGTTAATCTCCGCAAACTTTTCCCCCACACAGCGCCGCGCCGAGGTCTCGGTGAACGTCGCTCCATCGGACTGGGCGACCGACTTGGGCTTGCTACCCCAGGACACATCCGTGCAATCAAGGACTACGATGTGTTCCCGATTTTCGCACAACAGTCTATCCGGGAGCTAAAGCTCACCAACAGATCGTACGCCGATGTACTGGACGCAGTCACTTTCACGGTCTTCCGTGAGGGCTATGAAGGTGGATTTGGCGCTGACGGTGACCACCTCAAGACCCACGAGGAGATCGAATACGCAATTGATAACGGCTACACCATGATCACCCTCGATTGCTCGGAGTATATTGACAACGCCGTCGAGGGGTACTCCGACGAAGAACTCGATGATCATTACGAGCCATATGCAGAGCTCGAAGAGATTTATTTGGCCAAAGACATCGACATCACGGAGCTCAAGAAAGCCATCCTCATCTACCTCAAAGCTATTGAATATGCTGAGGAAGTCTACAACAAATACATCGAAAATAATGATGTCGACTTCGAAATATCCATCGATGAAACAGCCACTGCGACGACACCTGTACAACACTACTTCGTCGCGCATGAGCTTACTCGTCGAGGCATCAAGTTTCAGACTTTGGCACCGCGATTCTATGGTGAATTCCAAAAGGGGATTGACTACATCGGGGATATCGAGCGATTCGAAAAAGAGTTTACAGAGCACGTTCAGATTGCGGACAAATTCGGCTATAAAATCAGTGTGCATTCGGGATCCGATAAATTCTCGGTGTTCCCGATCATAGGACGCCGGAGCAACTACCACTATCATGTCAAGACCGCCGGGACCAACTGGTTAGAGGCTGTGAGAGTGATCGCGATGGCAGAGCCGGAACTCTGCAGGGAGATTTTCGCGCATGCTCAGCAGAGTTTCGCGGACGCCAAGCAACTTTACCACATCAAAACAGAGCTGGATGATGTCCAGGACATAAGTAGCATCAAGGATGAGTATCTGCCGGAACTCTTGGAGCAAGAAGCTTACCGTCAACTCCTCCATATCACTTATGGGCATATTTTAACTGCTGAACGGCCGGACGGATCCGCGCTCTTTCGTGATCGGTTGTACCGAGTTTGGCAGCAACACAGCGAGGATTATGAGGAGCGGCTAGCACAGCATATCGGGCGTCATTTGGAGCTACTACAAGGTATTTAGGCCTAATCGTGTGATATAAGACAATATATTGCTATCCTAACCCGAGATTTCTGTAGTCGAGGCGTTTTTATCTCTTTGCTCTGTGTGCGATAATATCCCCACAATCAACACTAGGGGGATATTATGAAATCCAGACTACACCGATCGATTGCGATGCTCCTCGCTGTGCTGCTGGTATGGCAAGGGCTGGGCTTTGGCCAAGTCAATTCAGAAACCATACAAGGGCCGGGCTATGCGCAGAATCCGGTTACGATGACGAACCTGTCAGCCAACGACTCCGACGACGACTCTGAGTGAGCCGACTTTAGAGCCGACCACCGATACAACAACCGACCCGACCACCGACACAACAACCGAACCGACCACACAACCGACCACCATACCGACCTCAACCGATCCGACAACGACCCCCGAGGAAAGTACGCCGACTGCGTCAGCGTCGGAGACTTCGGTTTTGGCCACCACACCATCAACGGTGCCTGAAACAAGCACGCCGGCACCGACCACGACGAAGCCGCTGCCTTCAACAGGTGAAGGAACCGCCTCGTGGCTGGGCGGAGCGGGACTGCTGATGGCAGGCGCGGCGCTGGTCGTCTTGCGCAGAAGAAGACCGACGGAAAAATAAACTTTTCTGAAAGTCCTTGAAAACAGGGGATTCGGCTCAAGTCCGGACCCCCTGTTTTGTATAATGCAAGAAACGGAGGTGGATGGATGATTGTGTTGAACCAGAATGGAACGACCGAAGGCACGGAGCAAGCTATACAGTTTTATAGCCGCGTGCTGAGCGGGCCGGAGCAGGTCCTGATCGGTCTGGGCATATTGTTGCTCGGACTTTTGATTTACTTTTTGTTTCATCTGGGCAATCGCAAGATCCCGGAAAATGCCCGCATTAAGCTCGGGTTGAAGCAGATTAAACTGGTGTTTTTCATTGTGGTCGGTCTTCTGATCGTGCTTTGGGCGGCAGCGAATTTCGATACGTTGTTGCGGGTCTTGATCCCGTTCATTGTGGCGGCGGTCTTTTCCTATATCTTTGCGCCGGTCGTCAACTTCCTCGAAAACAAAGGCGTCAAGCGCGTCCTCGCAGTCACTATTGTGTTTGTGGTTGTGTTCGGTTTGTTCGCACTGATGTCGGTCACGCTTTTCCCCCTCATCGGGAGGGAGCTGGCCCGCCTCGCTACGGAGTTGCCGGAGCGCGCCCAAGGCTGGTTCAACGATCTCGCGCAGTGGTATGCGAATGTCATCGGCCGTGGCTCGGTCGCACCCGATACGCTGAATGAGCTGCTCGAGCGATTCAACATCCGCATGCAGTCGATCAGCGAGTGGTTCATGGAGTCGGCGGGGAACATTCTCGTCCGCTTGTCGGGCGTCGCCTCCAGCCTGGTCCACGTATTCACCGTGCCGGTGGTCACCTTCTACTTCCTGAAGGACAGCCGCAGAATCAATAAATCCATGAAGCTCGCAGTGCCGCCGCAATCGAGAGACTGGGTCTATCCTTTGGCCGGGCGCCTCAATTATGTGCTGGGCAGTTTCGTCCGTGGCCAAATGCTGGTTGCTCTCACCATCGCCGTGCTGAGTGCGATCGCCCTCCTGATCCTCGGCGTGGAGCACTGGCTCGTCCTCGGTCTGATCGCCGGTATCGGCGACCTCATTCCTTACATCGGGCCCTTCCTCGGTGCGGTCCCCGCCGTCGTCTTCACCATGGCCGACGACCCCATTAAAGCCCTCTGGGTCATCGGCGCCTTCATACTGATCCAGCAGCTGGAAGGCAATTTCATCTCCCCGAAAATCGTCGGCGACAGCGTCGGCCTGCACCCGGCACTGATTATTTTCTCCCTGCTGCTCGGCGGCTCGCTCTGGGGTTTGGTCGGCTTGCTGATCGCAGTCCCATTCACGGGCGTGCTCAAGGTGCTCTTCGAGGAGATCTTCCGCTGGTTTACGCGCAACTACCCGTACATCTGGAAGCGCAAACACAAGGCGCGTGACGTCATCGATGTCGATGCCGATAAGGATCCGGAGGAGGTTGAGGGCTAGGGCCTCACAAAACTCGCGAATTTGGCCAAAGCACAGCGCTCGTCGTAGCGCATAAGTTGAAATCGAGACCACAACTATTTAAGGGGGACATTAATGCTGGAATCCGGGGTATATGAGCAGCTGATCAATCAGCGGCTTCGTGCGCAGCTTCAGCAGATCGAGTCCGAGCGCCAGTGGTCTGAGAAGTTAGATGAGGCCGAGGCGTC
>CAZJTS010000176.1:0-4633 GCA_964548975.1 uncultured Fastidiosipila sp. | reverse complement strand
TGGTCGGTAACACCGTCTTTGGTCGGAATCAATTCCAGATCGTCACCCAAACCATAGGCATAAGTACGAGCAACTTCGATGTAATGAGGATCTGCCGCTTCGGAGATCAGGCAACGTCTGCGTTTCCGGTCGCGGGTCATATTCAGGCCCTCGGCGGCCGCAGTAGCGCCGTCGTAGAGCGATGCGTTGGCACAGGGGAGTCCCATAAGTTCTGAAACTTCGGTCTGAAACTCAAAAATAATCTGTAAGAGCCCCTGACTCATCTCCGCCTGATAAGGTGTATAAGATGAGAGGAAAGATTCTTTCTGAGGGATTTTGCGAACAATTGCCGGAATATAGTGCTTATAGGCGCCGGCACCCCGGTAAACTTCGTTGAACTGGAGATTCTTATTCGCCAGGGCGACGAGCTCGCGCTCTGTCTCAAGTTCTGACTTGCCTTCAGGTATATCCAGTGAATCGATGCGAACGGATTCGGGTATGTCCCGGTAGATCTCACCGATGGTCTTCAAGCCAATGGCTTCCAGCATTAGTTGGCGAGTTGCTTTCTCAGTCGGTACATAACTTGCCATGTTGACTCCTGTCTAAAATAGGTTCTTCCTATAGCGTGG
The DNA here is from genome assembly GCA_964548975.1 of uncultured Fastidiosipila sp. GTDB lineage: Bacteria > Bacillota > Clostridia > Saccharofermentanales > Fastidiosipilaceae > JAAYZH01. The sequence goes on along the minus strand of CAZJTS010000176.1, from coordinate 4,025 downwards.
CCACATATGCCTCATATGCCGCGGCATCAAGCAGTTCTTCCTTGTCAGTGACGTCGCTGATCTTCACAATCCAAGCCTCGTAGGGTTTGTCATTCAGTAAGCCGGGTTCATCCTCGAGGTCACGATTCACTTCAGTGATCGTCCCGGTCAGAGGGCTGATAATTTCGGATACGGCCTTTACGGATTCGGCTTCTGCGAAGCTCTCACCCTCTTCGACTTCGTCATCTTCGTCCGGTAGGTCCATGAAAACGACTCCGCCCATCTGATCCGCCGCGTAGGCGGTGATCCCTAGAATATAGGTACCATCCTCGGCTTCTTCGATCCACTCGTGAGACTTGCTGTACAGCAGGTTTTCGGGATAATTTGACATATGTTCCTCCTATTTTTCAGCCTTGTAAAAAGGCAGTTCTACAATCTCCATGCGAATTCTGCGCTTGCGCACTTGAGCGTCCAGGACCGTTCCCGGCTCAGTAGCATTCACTTGCACGAGTGCCATAGCTATCGCCTGTTCCAGAAGCGGGGCGTATGTCCCTGATGAGGTTTGTCCGACCAGTTCATCACCGAGGTAGAGGTCTACCCCTTCTCTCACGATGCCCTTGTCTAAAGCTTTGAGTCCGACACGGGTTCTCTCTAAGGGGAGTGCTGCCACGATACCGTCTTTACCGACGAACTCCTTATCCAGTTTTACTGCGAAATCAAGGCCTGCTTCAAGTGGCGTAATTTCTTCCGTGAGCTCATGCCCGTAGAGCGGCATGGCGGCTTCCAGTCTCAGTGTATCTCTGGCACCGAGCCCGCAAGGAAGTACCTCGGCTTTGTCCGACGCCAGTAGCGCATCCCAGACCGTGACCGTATCTTCAGGGCTGAAGATAAAGATTTCATAACCGTATTCACCGGTATAACCGGTTCTGGCAACCCAGCAGTTTACACCTGCGATGGCAACATCCTGTTTGAAACTGAAATTCTTCGTCGGTAACTCTGAATTTGCAAGTGCCTCGAGCACTGCTTGACTGGCAGGCCCTTGCAAAGCAAGTAAACTGATGTTGTCTGAAACATCTTCTAGAGTGACATTGTCATTCACGTGCTCGGACAACCAGGCGAAATCCTTCTCGCGGTTCGCCGCATTGACGACCAGTAGATAGTCCTCTTCCCCGACACAGTACACGATTAGGTCATCGATGGTGCCGCCCGCCTCATTACACATAAGCGTGTAACGGACGCGTCCGGGTTTCAAACTGTCGAAGGCATTCGTAAGCATCTGATTCAGCCAGTCTAAAGCGCCTGCTCCGCTGACCTTGAATTCACCCATATGCGAAACATCGAAAACACCCGCGGCCTTACGCACTGCGAGGTGCTCTGCCACCAGACCTTGAGGATATTCTACCGGCAGGTCAAAGCCTGCAAAATCAACAATCTTGCCACCCGCCTCCCGATGTCTGTCATAGAGCGCTGTTCTTTGGGCCATATCTAATCTCCTTATTTACAAGATTTGTGACACAGAATCATGATAATTGTTTCATACTGATGGAGCAATACTATTTGATCAGTAATCTTGCTTATTTCACGATCAGGATTTGTGCAGGTTTCACGTAGGTTTCATTATACGGCCAAAACCCGGTTTTTGGCCTGAGAAAAGTGACAGCGAGAAACTAAATGATTTCTCTCACTCCGAAACCCTCCCCTGACACTTCCTTAGCATCGATGACCGTGATGAACGCTTTCGGGTCGATATTCATGACCAACTTCTTCAGATCCGGAATCTCTCGATTCGTCAACACCACCATCAGGACTTCCTTCTTGTCACCGGTATAGATACCTTTACCCTTCAGATAGGTGCCGCCCCGATCCAGATCGTGGATGATGGAATATGCGATAGCCTCACTCTCATCCGAAATAATCAGGCAGGCCTGCGAGGAGTGATTCCCCACCAAGACCATATCGATCGTGCGACTGCTCAGGAACAGAGCGATGAAGGCATACATCGCACTCACTATATTCGGCGTTGAATTCAACGCATAGGCGACAACAGATAAGGTCACCACAACGATATCGAAGAGAAAAAGGAAGTGGCCGAGAGTAATATTCGGCAGGAACTTCGTCGCAATAATGGCCAGAATATCCGAGCCGCCGGTCGTATAGTGCCCTCGGAAAATCAATCCCAAGCCGACACCAAACACAACACCGCCGACAATTGCAAATACAAGATGGTCAGGCACTGTTTCCAGCGGTTCAACGATCCGCTTGTACCAGTCACGCATAAAAGACTCAGTGAAATCGATCATGAAAGAGTACACAAAGGTCCCGATCAAGCTGCGGTACACCATCCGAAAACCGAAAATCTTCCACCCCAGAAGTAGGATCGGCACATTGAGCAGCATGGAATAGGTACCTAAAGTTAGAAAGTCCCCACTCCCTGTCAGGATATAGAGCACGGTGGCTATACCGGAGACCCCACCCATCGAAATACTTAAGGGCACGTAGACAATGGAAATGGCCGCTCCGCAAATAAAACAGCCTAACATGAGCAGCAAGAGATTTCTTACCTCCTGCTGCCAGTTGAAATGTTTCCAGAGCATGGTAGTGCCCATGGGCTCTTGACCGACGTCCCCCTGGAGTATCCCCTTATTACTCTCTTCTGTCACCGGCTGTCCTTTCGACAGAAGCAGACGGCTTATTACGGCCGTCTGCCATCTCACTTAACGAACTTACTTCTCCAGGCCGAAATACTTCAAGGCATTATTCAGGCAGATGTTCTGAACCACTTCACCCAGGAAATCCAGGTCATCCGGGTACATACCCTTCTCAACCCAATCTCCGAGAATATTACAGAGCAAACGGCGGAAGTATTCATGTCTCGGATACGACAGGAGGCTCCGGGAATCGGTCAGCATGCCGATGAATGTACCTAGCACCCCTGTGTTGGCCAAAGTCCGGATCTGCTCCTCCATCCCGTCCAGATGATCCAACATCCACCAGGCGGTCCCGAGCTGGAGTTTACCGAAGGCCGGGCCCTGCTGGAAGTTCCCCATGGCGGTCGCCATGACCAAAAAGTCTTTGTCATTCAGAGAAAAGAGCACAGTCCGAGGCAGCTGATTTGTGTAATCCAAAGCATTGAGAAAAGCATTCAGTGATTCGGCCGTTGTCCCATCCAAAACAGAGTCATAACCGGTATCGGGCCCCAGTCTCTCGAAGCCTCTCTGATTGTTATTACGGATGGCCTGGATATGGATCTCCATCACCCAATCGCGTTTTTGGTACTCTCTGCCCAGGAAAAGCAGTATGGCAGTCTGATACTGTGCCAGTTCCTTGTCGCTGAGTGTTTCGCCGGCCAAAGCTTTGGCCAGAATCTCTTCCACCTCTTCATCGGAAGCTTCACAGTAGAAAATACCCTTGATCCCATGGTCACTGGCTCGGCAATTATGCTTGGCAAAGTGATCGATACGCGCAGTCAGAACATCTTTAAGTTCCTTGACCGTCTTGATCTCCGTATTCTCTGATTGACCCAGGCGTTTCAGATGTTCAGCGAAATCGGGCGCGTCAATGTTGATATATTTATCCGGCCGGAATGCGGGATAGACTAGGGGCTTGAAACTCGGATCTTCCGCCAGTTTCTGATGCCATTCCAGACTGTCTGCGGGATCATCCGTGGTGAAAACGCCGTAGACATTGGACTGCTCGATCAGGCCGCGGGGATACCATTTTTCATCCTGGAATTTTTTGCTGGCCTTGTCGAAAATCTTGTCCGCATTTTCTGGTGTCAAAGGATCCGTGATGCCGAAGAAACGCTGTAGTTCCAAATGCGACCAATGATAAAGCGGGTTACCGATCGCCTGGACCAGCGCCTGAGCATAAGCCTTGAACTTCTCTCTCGTGCTGCTCTCACCGGTGATCAGGTATTCATCGATCCCGACCGCACGCATGATTCGCCATTTATAATGGTCCCCGCCGAGCCAAGCTTCGCCGATGTCAGCCAAAGGCTTATTCTCGTCGATCTTTTGGGGCGATAGGTGACAATGGAAGTCGAGAAT
>CAZJTS010000175.1:0-4638 GCA_964548975.1 uncultured Fastidiosipila sp. | reverse complement strand
CCTCATAAGAGAACTGTTCAAGATATCGGCTATAAAGTGTATCGACCGTGAGACCTCCAATCGCCAACACCTCCCGGTCATTCGCGTAGAGCCTGTTCTCCCGCCAAGTGAAGTCATGCGGCAGCGCCAAGACCTCTTCCAGATATGCATCGGCACGCGTGTGCCCGTCCCGTAGTGTGGCCAAAACCCGGGACACACTTTGCCAGACATCGAGAACCTGCGGAGTTTCCAGATGGGCAAGGCGATCTGTTTCCGTCTGTAAAAGACGAGAAAAATCTTCCGGGAGCTCCTCGAGGAACAGCGGGTGAATGCGCCGGACACGCTCCATCACGAAGCGGAAATCTTCCATTGCCTCATCCGTAGTCAGCACAGTGTGCAGAGGAAGTGTAGGACCCATGTCTCTTTCCTCGAAACGATATGGGTCCAGCCCAAGCTTGAAGATCACCGGCACAGCCAGCAGCAGACAGAGGAGAATTAGACACAAAACCAGTCGTCGACGGCGCATAGTGATCTGAGTATAATGCCGGGAGATGGACTTCGGGTCGATTTAACAGAGATTTAGGAAATAGCATGGAGGAGCAGGCACATGAGACGACAAGATCGAGCAGTTACAGACTCGGCTGAAATCTATGGCATTCTGGCCGAATGCGACGTGTGCCGGCTGGCCTTCAACGGTGATGCTTACCCTTACATCCTGACTTTGAACTTCGGCTACGAAGTGGTCGACGGCGAGCTGACGCTCTTCTTTCACAGCGCGCTCGAAGGTCAGAAACTGGACTATCTTCAGGATGGTGCGCTTGCAAGTTTCGCAATGGATACAGCGCATCACCTGATTTATGACGAGGCCAAAGCCAACTGCACCATGGCCTACGCCAGTGTCATCGGACACGGTGTGATCCGCCGGATCGAAGCCGAGGATGAGAAAGCCCGGGCCCTTCGCCTCCTGATGGATCACTATCGCCCGGGCACTCCGATCAGTCCGGAAGCGGTCCGGAGAACGCTAGTTTACTGTCTGGTTGTCCAATCCCTGACCGGCAAACGTTTAGCTGCGAAATAGCGCCCGGCTTTGGCCAAATCACTAACAAGGTCAAATTAATCGTCAAGCGAAGTGCATAAAGTCATTCAGTATATGGATGATTACAGTTATTATTGTAGTCAAGCTAGTGAAATTATCTGAAAGGTGCGCAACTTATGAAGTATTTACTGGGGATAGACATCGGAACGTCCGGGACGAAAACCGCTCTTTTCGATGTGGAGGGGCAGCTGGTGGCCTCTTACACCGGCGAGTATCCGCTCTCTCAACCCGCCAACGGCTGGGCAGAACAGGCGCCGGCGGACTGGTGGCAGGCAACGGTCGACGGCATCAAACATGTTATCGCTCGCGGGGAGGTGGATCCCACCGAGATTCAGGGACTTGGCTTATCCGGCCAAATGCATGGTTTAGTGCTTCTGGACGAGGCAGGCGAGGTATTGAGACCATGTATCATCTGGGCCGATCAGCGAACTGAGGCCGAAGTCGAAGATATGGAACGGCTGGTGGGCAGGCAGAAGATTATCGACATCACAGCGAATCCGCCCATGACCGGTTTCACCGCCGCGAAGATCCTCTGGGTGAAGAAACATGAGCCGGAGGTCTGGGCCCGTGTGCGACACATTCTGCTCCCGAAAGACTATATTCGCTACCGCCTGACCGGTACGCTGGTCAGTGACGTCTCGGATGCGTCCGGCATGCAGCTGATGGATGTGGCCGCTCGCAGCTGGTCTGATGAAATCCTCGAGCTGCTAGACATCAATCCGGATTTCCTGCCGGAGTTGGTCGAGTCTCAGGATGTCTCCGGCAAGGTTCACACAGAAGCAGCGGACTTGACCGGCTTGGCGGAGGGCACCATCGTCGTGGGTGGCGCCGGCGATAATGCAGCTGCCGCAATCGGCACAGGCGTTTACAAGCCCGGTCGTGCCTTTACTACAATTGGTTCTTCGGCTGTCGTCTATACCGTCACCGACCAGCCCCAGATTGATCCCGATGGTCGGGTTCACACGCTCTGCGCTTCGGTACCGGGCAAATGGACATTGATGAGTTGCACGCAAGGAGCCGGGCTTTCGCTGAAATGGCTCAGAGACACAGTTTGCCAGGCGGAGGTTTCTCAGGCCAAAGAGCAGTCCCAAGACCCTTACGAAATCATGACGGCACTCGCCGCAGACGTCCCCCCGGGAGCGAATCGCCTGATTTATCTGCCTTACCTTATGGGTGAGCGCAGCCCGTATCTCGATCCCAACGCACGCGGCGTGTTCTTCGGATTGTCCGCCATCCATGAGAAAGCCGATCTGATCCGCGCCGTTCTGGAGGGAGTATCCTTCTCGCAATGGCAGTGTGTCGAGGTTTTCCGTGACAACGAAGCCGATATCTCTGACATGATCATCACCGGCGGTGGCGGGCGCAGTGAACTCTGGCGTCAGATGCTGTCAGACATGTACGACGTTCCGGTCCGTACGCTCCAGACCGATCAAGGAGGCGCCCTCGGCGCGGCGATTTTGGCCGGTGTGGGCAGTGGACTCTTCACTTCGCTCGAGGAAGCCTGCGAACGCCTGATCCGCTATAACCCCGAACAGTCACCCGATTCTGAGAAACACGCGGCCTACGCCCCGTATTTCAAGATCTACAAGCAGCTTTATACCCAGCTCAAATCATCATTTGCTGAGCTGGCAGAACTATAAATAATGGAGGATAGTATGAGCACATTTGATTTTATTGAGAAAGTTCCTTATGAAGGACCGCAGTCCCGCAACCGCTTAAGCTTCAAGTACTACAACGCCGAAGAAGAGATTCAGGGCAAGCCGATGAAGGACCATCTGAAATTCGCGATGGCCTGGTGGCACAATCTGGTCGCGGAAGGCAAAGACATGTTCGGCACCGGCACCGCGGACAAGAGCTTCGGTGCGGAAGTTAACACCGTCGAGCACGCTAAGGCCAAAGTCGACGTCGGCTTCGAATTCATGCAGAAGCTGGGCATCGAGTATTTCTGCTTCCATGACCGCGACATCGCACCCGAAGGTAAGGACCTCGCAGAAACCAACCGCAATCTGGATATCGTCTCTGATTACATCAAGGAAAAAATGGACGAAACCGGCATTAAACTGCTCTGGGGTACAGCCAATCTCTTTACCGCCCCCTGTTTCATGAACGGTGCCGGCACCACAAACTCAGCTGATATCTATGCCTTCGCCGCAGCTCAGATTAAGAAGGCCATTGACCTGACCGTCAAGCTGGGTGGCCAGGGGTATGTCTTCTGGGGCGGCCGTGAAGGCTACGAAACCCTGCTCAATACCGACATGAAGCTCGAGCAGGAGAACATGGCCAACCTCATGCATATGGCCGTGGCTTACGGCCGCAAGATCGGGTTCACCGGTGACTTCTTCATCGAACCGAAACCGAAAGAGCCCATGAAACATCAGTATGACTACGATGCGGCTACTTCGATCCAATTCCTGAAGGCCTATGGTCTCGACAAAGACTTCAAACTGAACATCGAAGCCAACCACGCCACCCTCGCCGGACATACCTTCGAGCACGAGCTCCGGGTAGCTGCCATCAACGGCATGCTGGGTTCCGTCGATGCCAACCAGGGTGACCTGCTGCTCGGTTGGGATACCGACCAGTTCCCGTCCGATGTGTACTCGGCGACTTTGGCCATGCTGGAGATCCTCCGCGCAGGCGGTCTCGAAAACGGCGGCCTGAACTTCGACTCCAAGAATCGCCGGCCTTCCAACACCGACGAAGACATGCTTCTGGGATTCATCCTCGGCATGGACACCTTCGCCCTCGGTCTGCGTAAGGCGGCAGCGATCATCGAAGACGGCAGAATCGAAGAATTCGTCGAGCAGAAGTACAGCAGCTTCAAGGAAGGCATTGGCCAAAAGATCCGGGAACAAGGAATTAGCTTGGAAGAGCTGGAAGCTTATGCCCTGGACAAAGGTCAGCCTGAAGATCCGGGTAGTGGAGAGCAGGAATACCTGGAGTCTGTGTTTAATCAGATTTTGTTTAGTTAAGTTCGACTCATTAATTTGTAGTGAGAAAAAGACCGTCTCAGGGAATCTGAGGCGGTCTTAGTGCTTTAGTTAAACTCTGTGGTGATACTGGCTGAGGTCTATGGTCTCAACTTAGGATGTCTTCAGTTTGTCCAATACAGTTCCTGCTTTTTGGCCGGAGAGGATTTCTGTTTCACTTTCCTCGAATACTGATAAAGCGTAACCGTCGTCCGTTACGTAATACATCCCGTACTTGGTGAAGTTGAACCTGTTAGCGTGAGCAGCATCTGACCAGTCTGCGAGAGGGAAGATAAGTGTCATGCCCTCTTTTAACTCCGGGATGCCATCTGTGAAAATGGAATTTGTGTCGATGGTGATTCTATCTCCGGCTTTGAAAATCCCTTGTGAATCCTTCTCGATTTCAATTGTATAACCGAAAAAGGTTTGCTCATTACTGCCGTTCAAGGATTTGAGCTTGTCATCAACGGCATCAATTCCGGTACTGACATTCGCAGTATACGTGTGTTTATCACTCACTACTTTACCTATAGCAAAAGTGTCGACCGATTTTTTCACCTCTGAGAGACTCATTCTCCGTGTTGCCACTAGAGC
>CAZJTS010000174.1:0-4646 GCA_964548975.1 uncultured Fastidiosipila sp. | reverse complement strand
CTTTAATTTCGCATTTGTCATCGAGCGGTACGAAGTCAAGATGTTCGGTCTCCAGTATATTCTTTTGGGCCTGAAAACGGCTGTATCCCAAGCCATGACGACATTCGTACTCGTCTAGAGGGGTACGGGTCGGCTGCCAGGCTGGGTTCCAGATGGTGTCGCCGTCCTTGATATAGAAGTAGTGCCCGTTATTATCGTGGGGGACGCTGTTGTAGCGGTAGCGGCTGAGGCGGAGGAGCTTGGCATCTTTGTAGAAGCTGTATCCGCCTCCGGTATTGGAGATAATGCGAAAGAAGTCCCCCGTACCCAGGTAGTTGATCCAGGGCAGGGGAGTGTCAGGCCGAGAGATGACATATTCGCGGGCGGAATCATCGAAAAAACCGAATTTCATGGTGCGTACTTCCATTCTCTAAATTACGGCAGGTCCCGGGGACTTGCCGCGCTCGTTCGCTTGAGTGCTGTCCATTGTAAGCTGGTAAACGAAAACGATTTAGAGAAAACGTAAACGCATGTACGATTTCATGAGACAAAAAGATAAACGCAGCAGAATCACTGTGATTATAGCAACGTGCTCGAGAAAAAACAATCAGAATAGGTAAGCGATTAGTTGAACGTTACGGATTATGACGAAAAGGTTTCGTGACCCTATAGTAGTATGGTATCTATAAAATAGGCTCAAAATTGTGCTAAATACACTACGAAAAAATAGAAAAATGGATAAAAAAGATAACTATTACATAGTTTACGAAATATGATTGCGAAAACGATTTTGGCATTCTACACTTATGACAAAGGAAAACGATTTAGTGTTACGTAAACTTAAGCAGAATTACAACACGAGATCATGGTCCCTGCCTGGCCGGCTAGCACCGACAAGAGCAGAAACAGAGAAAAGGAGTAGAAAGGGGATGAAAGAGCGGGTTTCTCTTCAGGATATCGCGAAACTTTGTAATGTTTCGGTCTCGACTGTCAGCAAAGCACTCAATGACAGAGCGGATGTTGGGCAGGAGAAGAAAGAAGAGATCCAGCGGGTTGCCAAAGGACTGAATTATATACCGAACTTTATGGCGTCTTCCTTGCGCAGCAAACGCACACGAAACATCGGCGTTTTGCTTTCGGAAGCCACCGGCACGAATCTGATGCACGAGCATTTCGCCAGAATACTTAATAGTTTCAAGGACACAGTCGAAGAGCGAGGCTACTTCATTACTTTCCTTAACGCGAATACGTCACCCAATCGATTCTCTTTCATGGAGCAGTGCAAATACATGAATTTCGATGGTGTGTTTGTTCTTTGCGCAGACTATCAAATGCCGGAGGTGAATGAGCTTTTTGCTTCGAACCTGCCGCTTGTCACAATCGATCACACGCTGCCCAAGCATATAAATGTCGCATCGAATCAATATGGAGACATGAGCCGTCTGATGCAGTTTATTTACTATCGCGGCCACCGTAAGATCGCTTACATCCACGGAGAGAATAACGAAGTCACGGAAGGGCGAGTCAAAGCCTATCTGAACTTCATGGCTGAGCACCAGCTGCCGGTGCCGAGAGAATATCTCTACACCTGCCCCTACCGTGATTACGAAAGAGGGAGCGCGCTGACCAAGGCTGTTTTGGCCTTGCCGAACCGCCCCACCTGCATTATCTATCCGGATGATCTCACTGCGGTAGGCGGACTGAACAACATGCAGGAGTCAGGCATGGTCATCCCGCGGGATGTGTCTATCGCCGGCTATGATGGCTTGAATCTTGTCAATATAGTCAGGCCTCGTATCGCAACCATTCGCCAGGATACAGTTTCCATGGGTATTCAGGCAGGCAATAAGCTAATCAACCGCATTGAGTTCCCTGAAGTCGCCCCGGTTGCCGAAACCGTAACGGTCGACGGCATGGTCGAACCAGGAGAATCCGTGGCTGTGATCTCACAGTCCCGTCACTAAAACTAAGACGTGAACCGTCATATACATGACATCAATAATTAGCAAGCTGATGAACGGTTTGTAATTATAAAATCAAGGGAGGATTTACAGATGAAAACGAGCAAAAAAGTACTCAGCCTATTACTGAGCTCAGTAATGGCAGTCGGTCTCCTCGCGGCATGCGGGCAGACCGGAGGGACTACCACAGCAGCCCCAACCGCTGCGCCCACAACCAAGGCCCCGGAAGCCACAACCAAGGCACCGGACGCTACGACCAAGGCTCCGGAGAACACAACCGCAGCCCCCACTGAGCCAGCTGGCTTCACCGGCGAGCTGACCCTGATGCATTTCTCGACGTCTGAAGAATCGCAAGGCAATGGCGGTTCCGATGGTTTCCGTACTGTAATTGCCAATTGGGAGAAAGCAAATCCCGGTATCAAGCTGAATCAGACTGTTTTGGCCAATGACGAGTATAAGACCCAGGTAGCTACATTGGCAGGCGCCAATGACCTGCCCGACGTCTTCCTCTTGCAAGGCATGAACACGAAGTCCTGGGCGGCGCAAGGCCTGGTCCTCGATATGACAGATGTCATCAAGGATTCGCCTTATTATTCAGACTATAATCAAGCTTACTTCACACCGTTCACGGATGGTGACAAGCTCTACGGCCTGCCGGTTCTGACCGGTGGTACCTGTACGGTTATCGTTTATGACAAAGCTGCCTGGGCAGCCGCCGGTTTCGAAGAATTCCCCAAGACCTGGGACGAAGTCAAAGAAGCCAATGAATACTTCACCGCCAACGGCTACACAGAGAGTATTGCTTTCGGCAACAGCGGCAAATGGCAGATGAACTCCTGTTTCCTGTCGACCCTCGGCGATCGCTTCACAGGTCCGGAGTGGTTCCAATCCATTATCGACAAGGGCGGCGCAGCCTTCACAGACGAGCCGTTTGTGCAAGCGCTCGATTATACCGGCATGCTCTTCCAGTCCGGTGTGTTCAATGATGACTTCAACGCCATCAACAACGAAGATGCCAGAGAATACTACATTTCCGGTGAAACACCTGCCTTTATCGGCGGCAACTGGGACGTCAGCTATATCGGCGCGACCCTCCTCGAAACAGATGAAGAACTCTACGCGAACACCGGCTTCGCCGTGCTGCCGCAGCCTGAAGGCGCCACCGGTTCTGAGAATTCCCAGAATATCGGTCTCGGCTATGCAGTAGCAATTAACGCCAAACTGGCTGGTGATGCTGAGAAACTCGCCGCAGCGGTTGACTTCGCTTATGAAGTAACCGGTCCTGAATTCGCTACCTACGTGGCAGAGAACTATGCACTTGGCGGTCTGACCCAGGTCTCCGGAGTCGACCTCAGCAAGTTCGACCAGTTCACACAGGACTTCTACAATTACTCTTATGTGGACACCGTAGCCTGCGAAATCTATGACTCCTACGTCAGCCCCGCAGTCTGGGACGTGCTCAATACTGAGCTCCAGAACCTGACCAATGGTGACACCGACGGCGCTACAGTTGCACAGAAGACACAGGATGCCTACGTCAACAACTATTAGTCTTTGCACTAGAGGCCACGCCCGGCGCATTCTAAGCAGCTAGGGCAGAGGGCCGCTCACGACGATCCCGGTTTTGCCGGACAGGCCAGGGCTTGTCCGGCAGTTTGGGATCATGACAAGGCCAAGCACACGCGAGTGACACAATCACTCGATCAGGCTGGGAAAAGGAGAAGGGTTTGTGCTGACAAGAAGACCTCCACTTAAAGTTATATTCATGTATTTGCTGATCCCGCTGGCACTCTACGTTTTTGCGGTGTTTATTCCGCTGTTGACAGCTGCCTTCTATAGTTTGTTTGAATGGAAGGGCGGGCCCAATAAGTCGTTCATCGGCGTCGCGAACTACATTGCTCTCATCAAGGATGAAATCTTCTGGCTATCCTTTTCGCATAATTTGTACTTGATTCTCTTATGTGTAATCGGCCAGGTCGGCATCGCTTTTATCTTCGTGATGATGATCAATACTCGCTTTGTTAAATTGAAGGGTATCCACAGAACCTTCGGTTTTTTTCCAAGCACGATCGCCGCAGTCTATGTCGGTTTTATCTGGATTATGGTTTATGACAGCAGACGCGGCTTGCTTAATTTTTTCCTCGAATCAATTGGTCGCAAAGATTTGACCCAGGTCTGGCTGAATAATCCGAATCTAGTCATGACACTCGTGGCAATTCCTCTGATCTGGCAGTACATCGGCTATTACATGCTGATCCTGCTGTCCGCGACTTCCGCAATTGACAAAGAAATTTACGAGTCGGCAGAGCTTGACGGGGCAAGCTCCCTGCAGAAATCGATTTATATTGTCCTGCCGATGATTAAGAATACGATCTTCGTCTGTCTGGTTCTTTGTGTTTCCGGCAATATGAAGGCCTTCGATAATATTTATGTTATGACGGCCGGCGGTCCGGGCAACAATTCTATGGTTATGGCGATGTACGGCTATAAGATCTCCTTTAGCCAGGGGAACATGGGTTACGGCAGCGCGATCTCCGTCGGCATTTTCGTCCTGGGCTTGCTGGTGGTCGGTCTTATGCAGCTGATATCCAATAAATTCACGAAGGATTAGGAGGTGCATAATTATGGCTGAAAAAGTATATGGCATGACAACAGGCAAACGTCTTGGCGACGGTGTCGTAACAGTCGTCTTCAACGCGATATTGA
>CAZJTS010000173.1:0-4678 GCA_964548975.1 uncultured Fastidiosipila sp. | reverse complement strand
CCGCTGAAAGATAAGTCTCATTCATGTCAGAATTGTAGGCCACTTCTGCTTGTGTCAGCTTTCTGATTTTCCTGTGTTTACGGAAAATAAAGCCAAGCTGTACGGGGTCAAGATTGTTATTCATTGTTCGTAATTCCTTTCTGTTTACAGAATTTTAATGTAGCATGATACTATCAAACTTCTCTGGAAAACTCCATTGTATATATGCGAAATTTTACGTAAAGATTCGAAAAATCTTGGATGTAAGTGATTTGTTAGGTTTTTGTAACATTCCGGCAAACATGTTACGAGTTCTTTACAGCATTTCTGACTACAGAAACACCCCTCTGAGTGTTACAATTTACTTAATTAATCTTCTATTTATACTTAACTTTGGCCAAAAAACATGAGCCGATAGAGCAAAGGAAATTTATGTTCAGAATTACACTCCCGACACTGATGGGTCTGGAATCGGTTGTCGCAGACGAATTGATCCAGCTTGGTATCCCTGCAGCGACTATCCGGAAGGACAACGGACTGGTTTCTTTCACCCCTGAACAGGATCTTGCTTCGATAGCCAGAGATATTGCTCGCTGCAATGTGTTTCTTAGAACTGCTGAACGTGTTGAGTTGGAACTGGCCAGTTTTCCGGCCGCGACCTTTGATGAGCTCTTCGAAAGGGTGCAGGCTTTGCCCTGGAGTGACTGGATTGAACGTGGAGCCGCTTTTACGATTAAAGGCTATTCCAGAGATTCCAAACTTTTTGCGCCATCGGCTTGTCAGAGCACCATCAAGAAAGCGATTGTGCTTAATTTACAACGCGCCTGGAATTTGCCTGAGAATCAATTCCTGGAGGAAGATCGCGATTTTCAGGATCTGCGTATCCAGTACAGCATCATGAAAGACATCGTGCATCTGCGTATGGATACTTCCGGGGATGGTCTCCACAAGCGCGGCTACCGTAAAGCCCATAACGTCGCACCAATTAGAGAGACCCTCGCTGCCGGCATCATTCACCTAAGCCGTTGGGAACCTTTCAGCGGCGAAATGCTTTATGACCCCTGCTGTGGCTCAGGCACCTTTCCCATTGAGGCCGCTTTAATGGCAGCTAACATTGCCCCGGGCGTGAATCGAAACTTCAGAGGTGAGTCCTGGAGCTATCTGGGTAAGAAAGCTTTTGCTGAAGCAAGAACTGAAGCGCTGGACTTAGAAGATCGACAGGCGCCGGCCGATATCTTCATCGCAGGGGCCGATATCGATGGCAGAGCCCTTGATTTGGCCAAAGAAAACGCTGCCAGAGCCGGTATAAATGAATTCTTGGACTTCCGGCGCGATGATCTGTTTGCGCTCACGGCAAATTACGTCAAACAGCGTTATGTCACATCGGATGTTCTTTTCATTGCGAATCCACCTTACGGTGAGCGAATGGAAGGTGAGACCGACACGGCAATCCAGGAACTCAACCAAGCCATAGGCCGAATTGCCTTCGATCCGGACTCCAACTATACGAGGCCCGGCTGCAGGCTTTCGGTCATAACCCCGCTTGATTTTGAGCAGGATACGGGGCAAAAGGCCGATAAACGCCGCAAACTATATAATGGTATGATTAAATGCACAATGTACCACTACTTTCGACAACGAAGAGCAGAGGCTTATACAGGAGGTTGAGCAATGAAAGCATTGATTCTAGCTGCCGGCTATGCAACTAGACTTTATCCCTTGACCAAAGACCGACCCAAAGCATTATTGCCGATAGACAATCGCCCGATCATCGACTATATCATCGATGAAATTGTTACCATCTCTGAAGTCAATGAAGTCATCATTGTGAGCAATCACCGTTTCGTTGCGCAATTCCAAAAGTGGCAGGAGGAAGCCCAGCCCAATTACGAGATTCCCCTGACCATCATCGATGACTTCACCACGAGTGATGACGACAAGCTCGGCGCAGTCGGCGATATCGCCTTTGTGATCGAAAGACTCGGTATAAAAGAACCACTCCTCGTCATCGCCGGTGACAACTTATTCACTTACAATCTCATCGATGCCTGGAGGGTGTTCAGAGAATTCGGCCAGGACATGATTCTCGCTCAGGAAATCGATTCTATTGAGGATCTCAGACGCTTCGCTGTCGCTGAGATCGATGAAGATAATCTGGTGATCTCTCTGGAAGAGAAGCCCCAGGATCCGCGCTCCAACTTGGCTGTCTATGCGACTTATTTCTATACGGAAGACACCTTGCCCCTGATCCAGGAATACCTCGACGCTGGCGGGAATCCCGATGCGCCGGGCAATTTCCCGGCTTGGCTCTACAAGCAGAAACCCCTGAGACTTTATGAATTCGATGGTCTCTGTTTCGATATCGGGACACCTTCAGCTTACGCCGAAGTCGACCAATTCATGCAAAACTATAACGCCAATCCATCAGAGAAATTTATTGCCGACGAGTAATTCGGCATGTATTATTAGTTAAGCTCGAATGAGGAGAGATTTGATGAAAGAATACCAGCAGAACGTTTACATTTTCGACCACCCACTAATCCAACATAAGATGACTCTGATGCGTGACAAGAACACATCAACTAAAGAGTTCAGAGAGCTTGCTAATGAAGTAGCGATGCTCATGGGTTACGAAGTCACCCGGGATCTGCCCTTGAGCCCCATAGAGGTCGAGACGCCCATCGGTCCGGCCAAGTGCCAGGTACTCGCCGGTAAGAAACTTGCGTTGGTGCCTATTCTACGAGCCGGTTTAGGTATGGTTGACGGTATGCTGAACCTTATACCTTCGGCCAAAGTCGGGCATATCGGCTTATATCGAGATCCCGAGACCCTTCAACCGGTTGAGTACTACTGTAAGCTTCCTGCGGACAGTGCTTCCAGAGAAGTCATTCTCCTGGATCCCATGCTGGCTACCGGCGGCTCGGCTGTTGCCGCAGCTGAATTCCTGAAGGAACGCGGCATTACCCACATTCGTTTCATGTGCTTGATCGCTGCTCCTGTCGGTATTGAAAATTTCCGTAAAGCACATCCTGACGTGCCGATTTATTGTGCTGCGCTTGATGAAATTCTTAATGATCACGCGTATATCGTGCCCGGTCTGGGAGATGCCGGTGACCGCCTCTTCGGAACGAAGTAAGTCTTTTAATCAGAAAGCTCTGAACCTCAGCAAGAGATTTGCGATCTGTAACTGACACTCATCCGCTAACTGGTAGTCTTCATAGCGGTACATGGTCCTGCCCTCAAGACGAATGCTTATTGTACTGCTTAAGGACTGAGCGTAGAACAAGCCTGCTCTTTGGCAGATGCGAAGCAGCAGTTCAGGTTCGTCTGACACTTCCGGCAACAGGAGATTACAACGGTCGGGATCAGTGCCGATGAGGAAATCGGCATTCAGAATCTGCCAACTGCGTTCTTTCTTACCGTCAACCGTGCCGGCGAGTAGACTCAGGATCGCAGTTCTCTGCTCTCCTTGAGGATGAAAATCAACGTCCACTTTCTCCGGTGTGTTCGGGACAGCGACCGGTTTTACTTTGGTTTTGGCTTTCCGGATATTGTAGGCAGATGCCGGATGCATGAGTAATATAACTTGCCATATACATAGCACAGACAGAAAACTCACGACGACAATAAAAACGGAGAGCGGTAAATCGCCTTGGATTCGGTCCAGCAAATAAAGCATGAGCAGGAGCAGCGCTTGGCCACCGATCAAGAGATAAGGTAAGGGGATATCCGGGCGTTCTTTCTTTTCTTTTTTCTGGGGTTCCGGTTTCGCTTCAGCAGGCGTCTCATCGAAGAAAGAGAGTAAAGCTTCCGGGCCGTTCTCGGCGGCACGGAACAAGCTGTCTTCCAGCTTTTTTCTTTTACTTTTGGGCACGACGGCGAGATAGTTACGAGAAAGCTTGAGGAGGAAATCCGCTTCGCTTAAGTCCAGTGAGGTTTGCTCGCTCGTCTCCGTAAAGGGTAAGTAGGTGAAGCGAACGCTCAAGTTCTTACGGCCAAATATCCAGATCTCAGAATTATCCAGAGACAATTTTTCTGAATCCAGTATCGATTCGCGAAGAGACAGGAGTGCCTTAGAGCACTGTTTAAGAAGAGCCTGCCACTCGCGTGCCGATCTTTTTTGTTTAAGAAACTCCGACAGCCGAACAGCGCCGGAGATCTCAGCAGAAATTTCCTGTCGGTAACCGCTATCCAATAATGACCAACGCAGAAAGTACTGATTGCGGACAGAATGCAGCCAAGTTAACGCGTATGGTTCCAGGATCCGGCCCGTTTCAGGTTTGTAAGTTAGTAACTGTTTGCCGGTATCATCTGTTCGGACTGTGAAGTTTCCCATAATTTATTTACCCAATAACTTCCATGATGCTCGAGTCTTGGAAAACGCTGCTGAACAGCGAGTTCGCAAATGCTCTGAGCTGTGTGTTGAAGATCAAGGCGACCGCTAGAATGACTGCGATAACGATGACCACCTCAAGTACGGCTGACCCACGCTCATCGTTGATGAAGCCGCGGACGACTCTGCGGATCTGTGACTTCAGACCCAATATTGCTTTGCTTTCTTTCATACAAAAACTCCTTTCAGGTATTGCGCGCTGTATTCAGGATAGACTGAAAACAGGCAGAACGGGTGCCACAAAATGCCACAAATTTCCTAAAAACGTAGACTGGGAATCACCGGCGCAAGACTGATGAGCATGAC
>CAZJTS010000172.1:0-4712 GCA_964548975.1 uncultured Fastidiosipila sp. | reverse complement strand
AGCGCCGGTTCGTTTTCGAAGCCGTACAAAGGGACAATCCCTGCGGACGCCCGGTGCGTTCCCAGTTCCAGCGGGGCAATCAGCGTTTTTGCCACGCCTTCCGGTACATGCCGGCCCACTGCACGCAGCCAGTCGTACCCCAGCGGTCCAAAGAAGAACACCGGCACCAGTGCCGCGGCATACCCGCTGTTGTTCGGCAGCAAAGTCCCGGCCAGATACCCGAACACGGCGGCTGCCAAAAGACCCAGCCCGTAATGCAGGACGATCGTCCACAAAAGATCCCCAAGAACCGGCCCGGTTCGCCCGGCAGATATGCCCATGCCAACCGCCACCGCACTCACGGCGGCCATTACAAACCACGCATACAGCACGAGGCTCCCAAGCTGGGCGGCAAGCACTTCCCCCTCCGCCCGGCTGGCGCGGATCCATTCGCTGTAGTCAGACTCCTCGTTTTCCATTGCCTTTCTGAACCCGGTCAGCGCTGCCCAGAAATACATGGCCTGCTGAAACCAGGCCAGCTGATTATAGCCGAACACGCCCCCTTCATGCAGCCCATAGCCCAGATACACCAGACCCGGTAATAAAAACAAAATCGTAAAACGCTCCCGGATAATCTGCAGCCATTCCCACCGGAATAGTTCTGCCCTGCGTTTCATTTGCATGCTTCCCGCCTCCCTCTTTCCTGTTGTCAGTATATCACCCCAAAACGCCTGTATTTCAACGAAAGACTTACAAGAATCCAACAAAGCACTGACAAAAGTCTTACGGGAGAACATTTCCTGCAGACACGAAAAAGACGCCTGCGAGGGCGTCTCTTCTGAGCTGTGTGGTCTCATTGGCTGTGTCTCGTGAAAGACACTACAGAGAATCCTGCAACCCATTCTTTTTAGTACGTTCTTGCCGATGAATAGGTTGTCAACGTCTCACCGGAACAACTGAAGACCGCTTTCACACGGTATGTCCCTCTGGTAACCAAGCGGAACGACCTGCTTACCAGCACAGACCCAGAATCAGATGAAGAATAGCTGTCAACCTCCACCCATCCTGAGGAGGTGCTCCGCATTAGTGTAGCTTTAACAGAAATATATCTGTTATTGCTAGTTCCACGAGCTTCTATCGTAGCAGCACTGCCATTGATATCCAGCCATGCGTAGCCAGATCGAATATACTGCATAAGTGGGGCGAAAGCTATCTGATCAATCTGACTGCTTGTTTCTGTAGAAGCGCGAACGATTGACGGTTGAACAAGAAGGCCAATAACAAAAAGGTAAAGAAGTATTTGACGCAGTTTCATAATTTTGTCTCCTTTTATTTGAATCGTATATTCAATGCCACTTTACGAACCAGTTCCGGATCCATATTCGAATCGACATGAAAGATATTGCCGCCGGTTTGCCACAAGATCTGAATGAATCCCCGCTTTTGATACTCTTCATAGGTCACATTGTTGACGGTATGCGAGGTGTATTCTGCGCCTTCAGAATCAATACTAATGCCTGCACTCATGGTGGATTGTGTCAGCGAGAAAAACTCTCCTGCTTCATTATGGTACTCTTCCAACCGAAACCCACGGACATTTTCCGTTTTATGAGTCAGGAACCAATCTGACGGGAAATACTCATAGTATAATGAATGGAGTATTTCAAGACCTTCCGGACTCTCAATCTCTAACATCCAATGATAGCTGGTGTGAGTATCAAACACTTCCATAACCATGCGGTACATCTGGCCTGCCAGTGCCTGCACCTGTGCAGGAAAAAGAATGCCGGCAAGCAGAATGAATGAAGCTGCTGCAGCGACCATCCGTCGGAACAGTCGTCTTCGGGATCGTTTTATTTTCTCCAGCCGCCTGCGTCAGCCGCGACAGCATCCGTTCGTCATAGACGTCCGGAAACTGGGGATTCACATCCGGCAGTTTTTCTTGCTCACTGTCTGTTGACCAATCGTAATCCACCCACAGCATAATCACCAAAAATACCAGGGAAAAGATTACTGCCGTGTTGGATTCACCCATTCCTGCGAATCGGAACAAGAAGTAGGAGGCAAGTGGCAGAAAGCGTACCGCCGCATGCGGTTTTCTTGCGGGAATCTTTTTGATTCGCTTAAAAATGTAAAAACCTGCAGTTACGGCAAGAAGAACCACCAGCGCAGCACCTCTACGGTCATCAACGTGCCGGGGCGTCCCGCACGCTCCACCATAAACGATTCGCCGACTTCTGCAACGCGTCCCCGGATAATCAGTTCCGCTTTTTCAGCAATCTCAGGCCAGAACTTGCCGGGCGGATAGGATGCTTCCGCCGTCAGGATAAAATCGCCCGGCAGGTTGGCATACGCTTCTTCCAGCGAAGGCATCGCAATCGCTTCCACGTCCAGCTCTGTTTTTTCTGGCGCTTCCGTATTCGGTATTTTCGTTACAACCCTTGCAGTTTCTGATGTACTCTCCGTACCGATGGGATCTTCTGCAGTTGCACTTTGGCAGCCCGCCAAAACCAGCATGCACAAAGACACCGTCAAAATGCGGTTCCGTTTCATACGCGAATCCTCCCTTTTTAAGTTGCGTTGTGTACTGCTCTTACTATTGGTTGCGCAATTTTAATACTTGCTGGACAGATTTTGTAAAATGATTTTGCGTTGCAAATCCCATACCCGTTCTGAATATTTTATTTGTCTTACGGGCAATTTGGATAGCCGTCTCAGATCAAACAGCCACCATACAAACACCCACATAATCACAAAATTCCGCAATGACATTTATAACAAAACTAAAAATCCTGCAGAAAAAGACAGACCCTGAGTCAAATTAGGGTCTGTCTTTGTTCTGGTGGCATGCTAGATTCTCATAAGAAGCATAGCCGCCCATACCGTTTCATTTCAGCAGGTGTAAGGTGTTCCTTTAGCGAGAAACTACAGCACTCGTTGCACGATGTCTGTGTGCATAAGTGCTCGACCTCGTCCATTGTGCATAGGCAGCAGTTGATGAAGATGTACTGCTATCACTTGCTCTAACAACATCTGCACTATCAAGTACTTGAACGCCAACACGTTTTGACAGACCGGAAATCTGAACGATGTCACTGTTTATCACCTTATGCCTCCTTTAGGACGGGTGTCGTCCGTTTTCTTTCAAATCGTCGTATCATCCGTATTAGAATCATCAGATCAACCACGATCCCCACAAGCACATACAGCAGAATGGGAGCACTTGGGTAATGAAATAAATTCAGCCCGAGCACCAGCACGGCAGCGCCTGAAATGAAGGACTTCAGCAGCAGAGGTTTGTACCTCCGCAAAAAGCCAACGCCCTGCAGGTACTGAACCGTGAGTTGTCTCTGCTTCACATGAAAGTGCATAAAGGAAGATTGGAACTGAAATACCGCCACCATAATGAGATACAACAGTACACTCAGCCCCATCGACAGCGTCCGGTCGTTACTCCGGTTCATGGCCAGATCAAATTCATGCGAAGTAGCAGCCATCGAAATCAAGCCTTCCCACTGATTCGTTTTGATATGATTACGGATCTTCTGCTCTATTTCAGGTGTCGAGCGGATGAACAGGGATTGCTAAAACCAGTTCATGGTGCCGTCCCAGTGCTTTTTGTACAGAATTACGGGATTATCGATTTGCCGCATTCGGTAGTCGGGTACAATGGGGTCCAAATTCATCACCGGCCGGCGTTTTTGATGAAGACAATTTCTTTCTTCGGATCTGCGTCAAAGTAAACCGGTGTGAATGGATGATCCTTATGTTCAGTGGGAACGAGAAGCGTGTTATGCGCCAGTGAATCAAGATCCAGTGTTTCCCCGTTAAGACCGTGTAGCGAATATCTCTCCAGGAACCCCCGGTTGGCTACCACATAAGGCAGCTGAATGGTTTGTTCTGCCACTAGTTCCGGTGGCATTGCTTCGAAAATCTCCTCCGGAACAAAATTATGTGAAAAATCCTGATAGATCCAGGGGAATTCCAGTAACAGTGCGATCGTCTGCTTTACGTGTTCACTTTCATCCAGCGCCTTTCCATCCGGCCCGTCCCGCGCCCCATCGATTCCGACGTTTCGGTTCATATAGGTGCGGTTCTCCCGCAGGAGGATGTTTTCCCGGATCACGCCCGGGGCATTTTCGAATATCAGCATCATTTGCGGGATGACAACTACCAGCAGGCCCACTTTCAGGACAAATGACAGTACATCCATGTTCGTCTGATGGGAACTTTGTTTGACCGCATGGGTCCGGGTAGCACGCACAAAAAAGACATAGCTGAATACTGCGGCAATGCTCCAGAAGACCCCATACAAAAGCGCCGCAAACCCGAGACTCTTAAGTAAGTCCATGTGTACCGGCCGGATACCGCGCAGGTACATTCCGACGAGCAGGATCACAACCGTACCGAAAAGGATGAGATTGACTGCATATTCTTTTAGAACCAGTCGACGAAAGACCCTCGCATTCGTGTTCCCAAACAACTTGCGGATCACAGCCTCCCGCTGGTCGCTCAGTACCTGGCAGGAAATCATAAGAAAAACCGCACCGCGCTAATCGCAGCCAGTATTGTAATCGGGGTTAAGGAGATCTCCTCACTTTCACCAAACCCCTGATCGATGATTCTGTCATCGTCTATGAACCG
This sequence comes from uncultured Fastidiosipila sp., assembly GCA_964548975.1. GTDB lineage: Bacteria > Bacillota > Clostridia > Saccharofermentanales > Fastidiosipilaceae > JAAYZH01. The sequence goes on along the minus strand of CAZJTS010000172.1, from coordinate 89 downwards.
CTCCTGCAATACGCTGTTTGCAATCCGGCTTTGTAATTGAACCGGATCTGGTGTGGAGAAAATAAGGGACGCTACGTTTCGTTCAGGAT
>CAZJTS010000171.1:0-4713 GCA_964548975.1 uncultured Fastidiosipila sp. | reverse complement strand
GGAATCTGGAGAACCTGCTCTTTGGCCTCATGATTCTGGGCGACGCCCGCAACATCGAAGCGACATACCTCTTGGGTGTCGACACGGCTTCGGGAATTCAGGGACTGCGCAGCGCCTAGGTCTATAGCTCATATTCACTGATGCGAAAATGTTCGAGCAAAGACACAAGATTTCTGCCGTTCATAACAAGATAAAGTTTTTTGTCACTCGCGAGGGCTTGTTGCAGCACGCGGGCAAAACCCTGGTCACGCAGCTCGATCGGGCCGATTTCATCCAGGAATAGTGTGTGGATGGCGGGCGAGGCCAAAGCCTCCGCAAACACGCTCTCACCCCAGTCAAAGGCCGCCGGCGAAAAGGCGAAGCGATCAAATAAGAGTTCTTCTGTCGATTCCCCTTCGCACGTGCTGCGGAGTCGTATGAAAGACCGTTCCTCTCCGGTGCTGGCTCTGCGCAGCCGGTAGCCGAGAAATACCTGCTCAGGTGAGTAAAACTTCAGGGTCAGCAAGCCCTCGGCAGTGCCTGGAGGATAGCTTTGAAACAGCTCTTTCGAGCGGCTGCTTTTGCCGCTGTCGATCGCTCCTATGATGATCTTGACCACGCTCATGGTAAGAAGAATTGCGCAAGCAATGCCGCCGCCAGCGCTGTGTAGGCGAGGAGCGGATGTCTGATTGGTACGTGGGCTTTTTTGTCCAGTCTGGTGATGGCAAACATCAAACCTGCGTTGATAACACTCTCTACAAATAAGAAGCGCAGGGCGACCGCGGGACCGCTTGTCACGAGGCCGGCGGGGAGATCGTAGAGATTGATCAAGAGCATGTAGAGGAGAAAAACACCGCGCCACACAATCCCCATCGCGAAAAAGTCCGGAACTCGAAGCTCCCGATCTTTGCGATAGATCATGATTACAGCAACTGCCGCGCTTTCGAGCAGCAAGGCCAGGGCTGGGTTCACAATCAGGATGGGGACGGGGTTTGGCACGAGGAAGTCTGTCATTTTGATCAAGGCTGCGACCACGGCCGCCGAGAAAAGGGCAGATGTTTGGCAGGTAGCAAGATAGGCTCTCCGCATAAAGAAGAAGGCAAGAGGGAAGAGGACGAAACCCGGCAGTCCGGGCAGGGCGACCGAGGCCAAATGTAAGCCGTAGCCCAAGACCGACTCGGTGATTCCCCACAACGAGCCCCAGAAAAGAATGCTTTGTGTGTCTTTTTTCATTGGACGAGCTCCTTTCGCAAAAAGTCCTGTAACAGTTCTAAAGCGACTGTCCGGCGGTAGTCTGCAGTTGAGCGTACGTCATCGATCGGCGAGAGGAGGGCCGCGTAGTGATCCATTACCTGCTGAACCCGTGTCCGCCCTGTGGCTGTCGATACATCCGTCAGCAACGCTTCTCCTGCTGTGCTCCGCACGACGGTCGGCCCCACCGCGCCAAAGGCCAGCCGAATGTCCCGGACCTGCTCATCGAAGATTGACGCAGCTCCAAAAAAGGAGACTTTGGCGATCGCATTGGCTTTGCGCGGGCCAAGCTTGCGGTAATAAAAACGGTTGAACTCGCCCCAGGAGAACGAGATTTCGCTAAGGATTTCATCCGGTCTGAGGTCCTTACGGCCCGGTCCGGTCAGGAAATCACGTATGTTGAGTGTACGCCGGCCGTTTGTCGACGCAAGTGTAAGCTGCGCGTCCAGTGCATAGAGTATCGGCAGACTGTCTGCAGCCGGGGAGGCATTACAGATGTTGCCGCCTAGGCTGGCAAGATTACGAATCGCCGGGGATGCCATCTCAAGGATCGGTGTCTTCATGAATTGGGGAATGTCCGGGTGGGCCAGGATTTCGCCCAGCGTGACGGATGCGCCCAGACGCGCGGACGATTGATCGACAGTGATGGCCTGGAGCTCAGCCAGATGACCAATGCAGAGAATGGGCAGCGGGAAGCCGGGCAGTGTCCCGCTCCAGGACCGTTGCTGGACCATGAGGTCGGTGCCTCCGCAATACAAGATTGTCGATTCGCGCGCGCGAATAGCCAGAGCTTCCTCTAGGCTAGCAGGTCTGTATGCCCTTACCATAAGCCTTCTCCCTCCCGGGCCGCGGCCAAAATTCCATCCACAATCATGCTGTAGCCCGTACAGCGGCAGAGATTGCCCTCGATCGCCTGGCGGACCTCTGCTTCATCAGGATGTGGATTCTTCGCAAGCAAGGCTTCGGCGGCCAAAACAAAACCCGGAGTGCAGAAACCACACTGCACGCTCCCTGCCTGCGCAAAGCCCCGCGCGAGTGCCTTGAACCTCTCGGTTTGCTTGTAACCTTCCAGCGTCAGGACCGTCCTGTCCTCTAGCTGGACGGCAGCCAGCAGGCAGGAATTCACCGGCTCCCCATCCAGGAGGACGACACAGGCACCGCACTCGCCCTCGCCGCAGCCTTCTTTGGCCGCGGTCAAGCCAAAATCCTCACGCAGGATGTCGAGAAAGCGACGCGTCGGTTCACTTTCTAAGACGACAGGCTGTCCGTTGAGCACAAAATTAATTTTCATAACGCATCAGCTCCATGATGGCTTCCGGTGTAACCGGAATCTTCCTTATGCGTTTCCCCAGGGCGTTTTGTACAGCGGCAGCCAGGGCCGGAGCGGCACCGACCAGCGGCAACTCACCCAGGCCCTTGGCCCCGAAGGGTCCGATGCTGCCGGGGTTCTCGATCAATTCAGCATGTATACGGGGGAAATCCCTGGCAGTCGGTATCGCATAGGTGGTGAGGGTAGTCTGCCTCAGACGCCCGTCTTTGGCCTCCAATACTTCCATGGCCGCGTGGCCGAGTCCCTGGGTCAGACCGCCTTCGATTTGGCCCTGGACGACCTTCACATCGATCGGTGTCCCGATGTCATAGATGCCCCAGACCCCCGTGACGGCAATTTCGAAGGTCATAGGATCAATCTCGACCTCAACGACATTGGCGCCCCAGGCATAATCAGGGTAAGCATGACCGCGGAAGTTTGCATTGTCCCAAGCCAGCTGCGGAGGGTATTGGTAGTCTCTGATGAGCTCGAATTCGGGCTCGCTCCAACGAGCTTTCATCTCCAGAGCGCAGTCTTGCAACATGCGCCCAACGATCAAGATGGTACGTGAGGCCACTGTAGGCCCGGAGTTTGGACAAACAGCCGTGTCAGGATAGTTGTGATGCACTCTTTCCGGAGGAATTGCCAAGACTTCTGCCACGATTTTGCGCAAGGTGGTCAAAACACCCTGGCCAAGCTCGGTGCTCGAAACGAAGATCTCAACTGAGTTGTCGCGATTTTTGGCGAGACGTATCCTGGGCTTGAGCATCTCCGCTTCACCCGCCCCCGTAAAACCACAGCCATGGAAGACAATTGAGAAGCCGATGCCTTTCAGTGTTTGTTTGTCTTCGGCGAAACGTCGGCGCTTCTCGTAATAGTCAGAATCGTCAGCGATGCGGGCGGTGATCTCATCGAGTTTCAAAGGGCTGTGGAAGAGACCGCCGGTGGAGGAAGTGTCGCCTTGGTGCAGGTAGTATTGCTTGCGCAGCGCGAGTGCGTCCACCTGAAGCCGGGCGGCGATTGTCTCCATATGCATTTCGATAGCAAAGAAGGCCTGGGGTCCGCCAAAACCGCGAAAAGCCCCTGTCACCACGTTGTTCGTAGCGTAAGCACGTCCGCTCACCCGCAGGTTTTCTACGTTATACACGCCACACACCGAAAAAATCGAGCGTTGTAAAACTACGCTGGAGAGTCCGGCGTAGGCCCCGGCGTCGAGTGCCACATCCACATCTCTGGCAATGATACGTCCGTTGCTGTCGAGGTAACTCTTGAGCCTGATGATGGATGGATGTCGCTTCGTGGTCACGGCTATGTCTTCTTGGCGGTCAAAGACCAGCTGTACCGGCTTGCCGGTCTTGATCGCCGCCAGAGCAGCGTGCACACCGGGAATCGAGGGATATTCTTCTTTGCCGCCGAAGCCTCCGCCTGTGGGCAGCTGGACCACGCGAAGGCGTGATTCTTCCCAGCCCAGGGCCATCTTCAGCGCATCGATGATGTAATAGGGACACTGCATCGAACCGTAAACAGATACAACATTCTCTTTGTATTCGGCTAGCATTGCTTGTGTTTCCAAGTATGCGTGTTCCTGATAAGCGCTGCGAAACTCATCCTCGACCACGGATGCCGCCTCGGCTATCGCGGTTTCGGGATCCCCCTTGTCGTAGCTGTACGAGACGAAATACGGTTTGTCGCCGCTGATGAAATCCTCCGTTCGCTGTTCTGCCTGCTCAAGCGTCAGAATAGGGTCAAGCGCTTCGTAGTTGACCGTGATTTTGGCGAGAATCTCAAGAATTACGGCCTTATCCGGTCCCGCGACAAGTAAAATCGGCTCACCGATGTACTTGACCTCTTGCTCGGCGAAGAATGGCTGATCCTCAAAAACGATCGGCACGACGTTGCGGCCGGGGATGTCACGGTGGTCGACAATTACATAGTCTGGCGGCAGTTCCGGCAGCGAAATGGAGAGGATTCGAGCACGGGCCAATGTGGCGCGAAGGGTGCGCGCATAAATCAGGCCATCCGGATGTAAATCCGCGCAGTATTTGGCCTCGCCCGCAATCTTATCCTTGACATCGAAACGTTCAATGGGCTGGCTGAGCTTCTCCATAGTTTCAGCTTCTTGTGTTTGCGAAAAAGTCACGGGCCAGCTGGAAATCTTCCACCGTGTCAATGTC
>CAZJTS010000170.1:1730-4736 GCA_964548975.1 uncultured Fastidiosipila sp. | reverse complement strand
TAGCGTATACTTAAACCGATAAAGTATCAGCGGAGGTGTTATATGAAAACGGCGAGAGCTCTGCTCATGACCCTGATTATCTGTTTTACCTGTTTACTGCCCTTTAAGGTTCAGGCCGATATCGGACCGAAGCCCTCTGTGGTTGTGACGTTTACCAATTCACCTTCAGAGGCGTACTATGTCACGCTCTTAGGCGAAAATTTTAATTACGGACCTTATCACCCTGATCACGTTAGTTATGAAAATAAAAGTGGATCTGAACTCAGGGCCATGGAGAGCTTCAAGGCACATGCCGACAGTCAGGATCTCTTTTTCGTGGGTAATGTGAGTAAGCTGGACACTACCGATACTTATACTTGGGGTTATTATCCGCCGGAAAAATTTAAAGTCGCCGTCTATTTCCCGGATTCGGATCGTGTGGTCTCAACATCCGGATTGTTAGAGCGTTATGCTTTTCACTCGTATTACCGGATAGATCTGGCTGATGCCCTAGGTGGTGAAAACGCTTCCGACCAACTCAGCGCTAGTAAAGAGTTTCTTCACGGAGTCGAGATCAAAGCGTTTGCTTTCCGTCTGGTGCTCACTCTCGCGCTGGAAATCGCATTAGCCCTTCTGCTCGGTTACAGACGCAAACGACAATTGCTGATTATTCTAATCGTGAATCTCGTCACCCAGCTCCTGCTTAATCTCTTCTTATATAGAACCGCAGGTATTGCCGAGTACTACTTTTTTCCGCCTCTGTTCATAATCACTGAACTTCTGGTTACCGTAACAGAAGCTATCGTCTACCGACTGACCCTGCTACGTCAGGGGAGAAAGGGCGAGAAAGTTGGTCCGGTAGTCTATGCCATCCTGGCTAATCTGCTCTCACTTCTCGTGGGCCTGATTTTGGCAAACCAATTAAGTGTTTTCTTCTAAGAGTGGGTTAGTCTCCATTGTGTATATTTGTAGCTTTTTGTCGCACTTTCGGACAACTAAGGCCCTGAGTGGCTGTGCTATAATATCGCTCATAGGAGATCCATATGGCAATTAGAAATATACTTACAGATGACGATCCTCTGCTGCGCAAAACCGCTCGAGAGGTGAAGGAAATTGATCAACGGACAAGAGAACTTGCCGACGATATGATCGAAACATTACGTGCTACCGACAATGGCATTGGCTTAGCGGCACCTCAAGTAGGTGTTTTAAAACGCATCTTCGTCATAGATATGCAAGATGAGAATGGCCCTGTGGTGTTTATCAATCCGGAGATTGTTGAGCGAGAAGGTAGCCAGATCGGCCAGGAAGGCTGTCTCAGCGTTCCCGGTTGTTGGGGTGAGGTTGAACGTCCGGCCAAAATCCGGGTGCGCGCCTGGGACAAAGAAGGGGAGCCCTTCGAGCTTGATGCCGAAGAACTCCTGGCGGTATGCATCTGCCACGAGAACGATCATCTGGACGGTATCTTATTTACGGACAAAGTCATAGGTGAGCTTGTCCGGGAATAGTCTATGACACAGGATTTACGTATCGTTTTTATGGGTACACCGGAATTCGCTGTACCCTCTCTGCAGGCACTGGCGGATGCCGGCTTAGCACCGGTACTCTGTGTGAGTCAGCCGGACCGCCCGCAAGGGCGTAAACGACAGATCGTTCCGACACCGGTCCACCGGAAAGCGGACGAACTTGGTATCCCGTGTATTCAGCCTGAGAAAGTGCGAAATCTTGCTTTTAGCACGGCGATAGCTGATGCCAAGCCGGATTTCATTGTCACGGCCGCTTACGGCCGTATTCTTACGCCGGAAGTTCTGGCGATTCCCCGACTATGTGCTGTCAATGTTCACGGCTCCTTACTGCCGAAGTATCGGGGCGCCAGCCCGGTTCAGGCAGCCCTGATCAATCAGGATACCGAGACCGGGGTGACAATTCTCCAGATGACGGAAGCTATGGATCAGGGGCCGATCTACAGACAAGCCTCTTTCACTATCCCGCCGGACTTTCGAGCCGATGATCTGATGCTCGCTTTGGCCGAGCTGGGAAGCTCTATCTTAGTAGATACCCTCCTGGACATCGCTTCGGGGACCTTAAAACCACAGCCTCAGAACGAAGCCGAGGCAAGCTATGTCAGTCTGCTGGATAAAACCAGCGGCTATGTGGACTGGCAGCAGACCGCCGGCCAATTGGAGGGCTTGATCCGCGGCGCTTATCCCTGGCCTCAGGCGCAGGCCTGTTTCGACGGGAAACAGGCGAAACTCTTAGCCGGATCTGCAAGCACTGCTCCTGAGGATGCTCTCACTGAGATGTCTCCGGGCACCGTGATATCCACCCAGTACAAGAAAATCTGGTGCCAAACAGGTGAAGGGGTCTTATGTATTACGGAACTCCAATTCGCCGGCTCCCGTGCGATGTCCAGTGTGGATTGCGCTCATAATTTCCGGCCGGGCCAGACTTTCGCGAATGGCGGGAGCTGTTCATGACCCAGTCAGGCGGACAAAAATCTAAAGGACGAAGGCGGCCTCCGCCGAGGAATGCCCGCGAACTCTGTCTGGAAGCCCTGATTAATGTCTATGAGGAGGATGCCTTCTCAAATCTCGTGCTCGATAATCTCCTGCAGCACTATCCGATGGACACGGACGAGAAACGTTTTGCTACTTCTCTGTTTTACGGAACTTTAGCTGAAACACCGGCACTGGATGAACTGGTTGAGAACTTTTCGAGTACACCGATCCGTAAACTCGACTCAGTCGTCCTAACTATTCTCCGTTTAGGATTCTGGCAACTTTACTTCAGCAGAGTACCGGAATCTGCCGCTGTTAATGAGTCTGTTAAACTCTGCCGGAGGTACGGTTATTCATCGGCGGCAGGCCTCGTGAATGCCGTTTTGCGCTCTGCACTTCGTAAGTCTAAAGAATTTAAACCACAATCATTAGAAGCTGAAACCGGTTTTCCGAAGGTGATTCTACAGTCCTTTATACGGTGGCTGAAGGACCCCTCAGAAGTCCGGGCTTTGGCCAAAGCCTTCAGAGA
>CAZJTS010000170.1:0-1720 GCA_964548975.1 uncultured Fastidiosipila sp. | reverse complement strand
CCCAGGGGCAAGCGCTTACATCCCTTCCGGCCTGGCAGTCCGGAGCGATTGTTGCCCAGGGCGAGAGCGCTATGGTTCCTGCTCAGGTACTTATGCCTCGACCCGGTGATCGGGTAGGGGATTTCTGTGCAGCGCCGGGGGGGAAAACACTTCAGATGGCGGACCTGGCAAGTTCAAGCCGGATTTATGCTACAGATCTGATCGAAGCGAGAGTCGGCTTGATGGAGCGAGAATTCCTCCGCCTGGGCATTAGCAATATTGAAGTTGCCACCGCTGATGCAGCAGAAAAAGACTCCTGGCCTTTCGAAAATGCACTGGATAAGATCCTGCTCGATGTGCCCTGTTCGGGTTTAGGGCTGTTGGGCTCTAAGCCGGAGCTGAAACTCCGTTGGGATCCTAAGACCGTGAAAGAGCAGTTGATACCGGTTCAGAAACAGATTTTAGCTAATGCTTCCCAATACTTAAAAGCCGGTGGGGAATTGGTGTATTCAACCTGTACGCTTAACCCGGCCGAGAATGAAGAAGTAATTGAGGCCTTCCTTCGGGAACACCCTGAGTTCACACTCGGCACTATCCGAGGAAGATTAGCCCCCGCCGTGGAAAGCCGCCTGCTCGAACTGGATCCTGCGTTAGCTACCGGGTTCGAAAGAGGCTATTTTACGCTTTGGCCTCATAGAGTGAGAAGTGAAGGTTTCTTTGTCGCTCTATTGAAGAAAGGAAATGACCATGCCTAAACCATTCATGTATGACCTCAGCCCGGCAGAGATTACTGCTTGGCTTGAATCGGAAAACGAAGCCCCTTATCGATTGCGGCAGATCCGTCAATGGCTGACGAGAGGCGTTGACTCTGCGGATGAAATGACGGATCTTTCGAAAAGTATTAGAGAGAAGCTTGCCCGGAGTTTTCGTTTCGATGGGCTCAAGCTGAAAGACCGAATGGCTTCCGCTGAGGACGACACGACGAAATATGTCTGGGAGCTCTCTGATGGCAATGTGATTGAAAGTGTGTTCATGCGCTATAAGACAGGGACATCCGTCTGCGTGTCTTCACAAGCCGGCTGCAAGATGGGCTGTGCCTTCTGTGCTTCCTCGCAATGCGGCTTTGGCCGTAATCTCAGCACAGGAGAAATGATGCAGCAAGTCGCCCTGATCGCCAGGGACAAAGGCTGCAGGATCGACCATATTGTTATCATGGGAATAGGGGAGCCTCTGGAAAATTATCAGAACACGATTGCTTTTCTGAGGCGCGCCAATGACCCCACATCCTTTAATATAAGCATGCGCAAGATGACTATATCAACTTGCGGACTCATACCTGAAATGCTAGAATTTGCCAAAGAAAGCATGCCGGTAACGCTGGCTGTATCTTTGCATGCGCCTAATGACACCTTGCGTACTAAGCTGATGCCGATCAATAAGCGTTACCCTCTAAGTGAGCTTATACAGGCTTGTCGCGACTATGTTTCGATCAGTGGCCGCAGAATCACCTTTGAATACGCACTGTTCAAGGATGTGAATGATCGAGCGGAAGACGCAGAACAATTGGCAGCTCTCTTGCGTGGCATACTTTGCCATGTGAATCTAATACCGGCTAACGAAGTACCGGGAACGGCGCTTCGCAGAAGTAATCCCCAGGCCGTCAAAGCCTTTGCCGGCATCCTGCAAGCCCGGAAGATCCCGGTGACTGTCAGGCGCGAGCTGGGGGCGGATATTATGGCCG